>CAYHFB010000084.1:0-10568 GCA_964355695.1 uncultured candidatus Brocadiaceae bacterium | reverse complement strand
CTTGAGAGGCGGTTGTGTAACGGGGGTGGTTAATAAGCAAAACATGCAGGACATCCGCGCCGAAAGCCTGAAGTCCGGAGAAGAAACGGTCGTTCACGTAGCCGTAGCAGCCTTGGATTATGTGTCTGCAATCGGCTGAAACCCTGTAGCTCAGGGCTTCAGCCCTGATGGACTCCGGCTCAAAGTGGCGGGCGGAACGATCTTGCGGCCCTCTACCATCCACGATTTGCTCTTTGCGGAAAAGAGGAGTTTCCTATTAGCGATGAAATATCCAGAGATACCTCTCCATAATAATGCATCAGAATTGGCGGCCCGCGCTCAGGTTCGAAGAAGAGATGTGAGTTTACCTACTATCACACAATAAGGAACGCAGGCCAATGATACATTCCTTACGATAACCCAGACATGCAAAAAATTGGGTGTGTGCACGTGAATATATCTTTGATCGTGTCAGTAAAGCATTCAAATTACCATCCCTGGCACAAATCATTCGGGGAAATACCATTTCTTCTTTTCTGGAGGTACTTTCGGGGCCTTAATTCGCATTTACCATGATTTTTTGAGAGGATACGTTGTTTTGAACGTCATTTTCCCTTTTTTTGGGCGTTCATTTTTTCGGTTGCAATTTCAATAATAAACTTAGCTTCAAGATTTTCCGGGTCGATCTTAAGTACTTCTTGCCACTTCTTAATAGCGGATTCATACTTTTCGTCCCGATAGAGCGCAAGGGCGTCGTCTAGTAACTTTTGAAGTGTATTCTTGTCCCCTTTGTAATCAAAATCTTCCTCGTCCTCGCCTTGTAATGGGCTTGAATATCCGCTGCCCTCAAATTCATTGTCCGGCATCTCCCTTTTCCGCCCTATTTTTGGGTCAGCCAGGCTTTGCGTTGTTTCACTGTGCGACTCGTCACTCGCTTTTTGATATAAAAGTTGTATTAGCTGATTTTGTAAATCCATCTTTGCTTTTTCAATTTCATCAGATTTTTCAACAAATTCTTTCTTTGTCATTCTTACTTCAAGCGCATCGAGTGCCTTTTTTGTTTCGGCTATCTTTTTATCCAGTACGTTGTTTCTCGCTTCCATTTTAGAATCCAAATCAAGCAGAGATGCCTGTACTTTCGTGTAATTGGCATCCAACTCCACTGACCTTCTTGACCCATCCTCCATGGTTCTCCACATGTTCTGATGGGAAGTTGTTAAATTTGCAATCGCCTGGTCATGCTCCTTCATTTTTTTATCAACGGACGCCAGGCGTTCCTCGTTTTTCACGTAATATTTTTTTGTGACGACAGTACACCCCATAAATACCGAAGAAAGCCAAAGTGCTACAATGACCGGTACATATTTCTTCATAAATTGCCTTTTCGCTTTTATAATAAAATCATCAACGCTCTATTAAAGATGCCTACTTATCTGTCAGAAAGAGATTTGATCTTTTCCTTTGCTATTTCGATATTAAACTTTGCCTCCAGATTTTCCGGATCAAGTATCAGCGCCTCTTCCCATTTACTTACGGCCTCTTTGTAACTGCCTTTCCTGTACAACTGGAGCGCCCCATCCAACGATTTCTGTAACGCCTCTTTCGTCTGTTTTGCCACTAATTCCGCTATCTTTTTATCATCTTCAGGTTTTCTCTCCGGCTTTGCTTCTCTGGCCACATCCCGTCCCTTGCCAACGATTTCCCTGGTTTCTTCCTTCATGGATTCACTGCGTTGCTCTATTGGAGACCCCCCAGGCGTTCGGGTTTTTTGCGCCTGGAGTGCAAGGATTTGGTTTTGTAAATCAGACTTTGCTTTTTCTATTTCGCTCAATCTCTTTGAAAGTTCGGCCAGGTTTGCCTGCGTATCTGAGATTACAGCGCCCACGGTACTGTCGGTGGCCTCTGCCGCGGCAACCTTTGAACCAAGACCGTCCAATTCCGAGTAAAGCCTTGAATAGTTCACATCCATGTTGTTGGTTTTTTGGGCAAGTTCCTCAACGCGTTTTCCGATAGTTTGAGCAACGCCATTCAGATTAGCAATAGCGCTTTCCAAATTAAGAAGTTTGCTATCCATCAGTTCCCGTTGGTCCCTTTGCACGTCTTGCGACCTTCTTCCGGAATAATCCGCGCAACCAAAAAGCAGCGGAAATAACCCCACCACGACAAACATCAATCGGAGATGCTTCACAATAGTTACTCCTTTTCTTATTGCAAGTTACGGGAAGACACGCATGATTGCCTGCTCCGCGCCCGGAGCAGGACTAGGTGATACTGACGGACGATATAATGCCCCATTTAATCGGAACATCTATAATCACCGCGTATTATTAAGAGTTGTTATTTCATTTTTGACAGATCAAAGGGAAATGATATTTCTTCACCACCCGGGATAATAATAACGAGGGTTGCAAGGAAATCAAAGTCGATCTCCTTTGCCGGAAATTTAAAAACCAACCTCGCCACATGGGCCGGAGGTTCAGGCCAAAATTCGCTGGCTTCGGCTATTTCGGGAGCATATTCAAAATCGGGTTGTATAATGGCGTCCTTTTGGTTTAGTTGTGCGGAGTGGTGCATTGCGAAATCGTATTCTTCGCCATACACGGTTGTGGAAAAGCTAAGTAAGTCCCCCCCCTCCAATACCTGCTGAATATCCGCACCCGTTACCTCTCTCCGCTCCACCGCCATTTTTCTGGCACGGTAAGCAAGGTTGTGGAAAGGCGTAAATACCGCCGCCGACCCGACCCCCTTTCCCAGCGAAACGATCCATGGCCTTGAAAAGGCAGCCATGTCCATAGTTTTATTTTTCTGGCCATAGTCAACAGCCTCCTGTATTTGTTCCGGTGTAAGTTTTGCAAAAGCCGCGTATGCCGGCTTTAAAACAAAAAGGCCAGAAACAAAGACCAAAGCACAGAGCGGCAAAGATATTATTTTTAGCATCGGTTAGTTTACGTCCTTATAGAATTCTGAGGTTTCTGATGATACATTGACATCTTTACTTTGAAAAGACACCCCTTTGGAACCACAGAGGAACACAGCCCCTCTTGTTTCATGCTTGCTATTGCCGTTATTCAGGGGTTGCTTCCGGGGCGGCTTCTGACGTTTTTGCCACTGCGGAAGGTTTCACCACATAGTTTTTACCCGTCTTCATCAGGCTTGCACCGCAAACGACAAACATAAGGCCGAACACAACGGCGCCGGCAAAGCACAGCAGCCCGCCAAGGCTGTTCACCAGGCCTTCTACTTTTGGATTTGCCATAATCTTCTCAGTCTTTTCTTCAATCACCTTATTGATTTTGTCAATCATCATGCTATCCCTCCTTACCTTAAAATGAATGCTTCGGTTTACAAAACTATTAAACACATTAATGCACACAAGAAAAAAGACGGTACCACCTTTACGGTTATCCCGTCTTCAATACCCTACCGCTTTATCAGCTCATTATACTTCAACAATTCCTTATCGGCCTCTTTTTTCATACCCTTTTCCCGATAGCTCGACTCAAGATTTTTGTACGCTTTTATATAATTCGGATTAAGGGAAATAGCCTTTTTGTATTCGCTTATTTGGTTGTCAAACAACTTCCTTTCGCCGTACGCAATGCCCAGGTTGAAATGCGCCTCTGCACTGTATGGATTCAGCATCAGCACCTTGTGATATTGCTGAATTTCCTCGTCCAGTAAACCTTCTTTTGCGTATGAAACGCCTAAGTTTAAATAGGCATCTATATAGTTGGGGTCAATCTCAAGCACCTTCTTGTACGAGACGATGGCCTCTTTATACATGCCCTTTTGGCGATAACTGTGTCCCAAATTGTAAAGGGCATCCAAGTTGACAGCATCCAACTCAACAACCTTCTTGTAGGCTTGAATCTCATCATCAACCAGCCCTTTAGCGCCGCAAGCAATCCCCAAATTGAAATAGGCCTCTATGTATCCGGGGTCAAGCGCAATGGCCTTTTTGTAGGAAGCAATTTCCTCATCAAAACTCTTTTTCTTGCTATAGGCAACCCCCATATTGTTATATACCCTGGGTGAAGCGTAGTTTATATCCAGTGCTTTTTTGTATTCAGCGATGGCGTCGTCAATCATGCCGCACTGATTATACTCGTTTCCCAGCTTATAATGTATTTCGAAATCATTGAAATTGTCGGCGCCATAACCGCATAAACAAAAAAGCGTTACGGCAAAAACAGGGATCAAATAAAGAGCGTTTTTAATGCCTTGTATTGACAGGTTATAGGTTGAAAAACCAACACGCCTTGCCGTCTTTTTCGGAAATCTCCTGCACAATCTCATGATACTCACTTTCAGAAAGGTCGTGTAATTGTTTGCCGTATTTCTTTACAACCTGGTTGAATTCAATTGTTTTCTCAACGAGCTTGTCGTGTGTTTTTTCGGAACCGCCAAGTATGTAAAAATTCTCGCCGGTAGTAATCCTTTTATGATTATCTTTATTGTCGAATGCAAGACCATAAAGAACCATGTTTTTTTGAGATGCTTCATCCTGTTTTTTCAAGCGGCAACTCCTTTATCTATTGGTTAGATTCGACATATCTAAGGCCATTACAGAGGAATTTCATGATATCTACCCGGATAGGTGGCTACGAAAAGAACCGGGAAGAGCGGACGTCCGCCGCACGTTTGTACGTGCCCATCATACTGTGTTGGGAATTCAAATCTTTCGTAAAAAGGTGAATAGTATCAGGCCTCTGTGCAGGCCGCAAAACAATTTGCCCAAAAGACAACAAAATCATATAACACAACTGCGTTAGGATACCATTCCATCAGAAAAAAGTCAAGATTGATTATCCCCCCTATACGGTAATGCCGTAGTCATTTGGCAACCCAAAACCAACAGAACAGCCGGGAACGGTGTGCATCGGGTAAAAAAGGAGGGGGTGGAGGGCGGGCGGCGGCTTTTGCCCCTGGTAGGGCAATGCTTCGGCCTTGCATCCGGCGCTTTACAAGCCCTTATTAGCAGGCCGTGCTTTCTGAAGGGAACTGGAGGCCTTTTTCCCAAAACGGACGCATTGCTGCCAGATTGTTTTGGGGAGCCAACTGGTTATCCGTAGATTTTTCTGCCAGGTTGGCGCAAGGGCTGAGCATCGGGCCAGCGTCCATGCGGAAAGAGGGTCGGTTTTGCGGTTGTGCATGACTTCGTTTGCCCTGATAATGGTCCATTGCGGGAAGGGCCTTTCGACAAGGACGAGCGCGTTTCCCGCCTCAACGTACCCTTCCTGCAAGACGCGGAGATACCAGCCGGTCCTGCCCGTTTTGTTTACCTGTGCCATGAAATCCTTAACGCCCCAGCGCTGTTCCAGCTTCCAGCAAGGTTGCCGGGGGTGTGAAATCTGGACGATGGCGCCGCCTGCCTTGTATATGTCCCCGACGCACACCTCGTCTTCCAGTAAGCCGCTGGTGGTGAAGTTTTCCCCAAAGGCGCCATAGGTCATACCTAGCTGGGGGAGGTGCTGTTGCCAATGCGCATAATGTTCCGCGGGGTAGGCATTGACGGCCTTGTGTACGCCGCCGTGAGCCACCAGGTTTGCCTGGGCGTCACCTTCAAGGCACAGCTTGCCGACGCGGACCGGTCCGCTGACGGCTGTTTTAAAGAGACCCGTTGTCCAGGTCTTTTGTGTTGATTTGTTTGCATCCCTGCGTTCAAGCGTCTTAACCTGACCGACCTGAATTGAAACGATTTTTGCTTCTTTCACCTGAAAAATCCTCTTTTGTGAACAAACAGCCTATAGACATTTCACTCACACTAAACATTCAAGAGAAACGCTTTATAATGCCGTATTGAAAAACGGCGTTATAAATACCATATTGATAACGGTAAAATCAACTGAAAAATAATGGGCGGCTAAAAACCTATAGTCAAAACCGCCTTGCCGCCTGGCGTCTAACGGTCACAAAGGAGGGTTGTCTCGTGAAAATAGCGCAGCCAATCAAGGGGGTGAATTCAATTATTACGGCAGACAAAAACACTTGTTTTTTGAGATAAAACCAGTATGCTTTATTCTTCCGGTTCGTTGGTTACAAGTGTTTTATTTTTAAATATAAAGGAGTTATTGCATGAAAGGTTTTTCTGTTTGGTTGTTGCCTATCGTTGCCGTGTTAACCATGGTTTCCGCGCAGAAGGTTAATGCGCAAAGGATGAGCAAGACGCCGCCTGAAAATATGTACATGAAGGAAAAGCAGGCGTCGCCCCACGCCCAATCTCAGCCCCAACCGCAGGAGGACGCCGGTACCATACTCTCCGGCAAGGTTGTGGAAACGATGAACAGCAGTGGCTATACTTACATCTGCCTTGAAAAAGACGGACAAAAGACATGGGCCGCAATATTGGAAACAAAGGTATCGGTCGGACAGGATATGATGCTTCAACCCGGTTACGAAATGATCAACTTCTCGAGTAAGACCCTTAACCGGACGTTTGACAAGATCATTTTCTCTACGGGGGTTGCCACGCTGGATGGCGTAGCTGGTGTGAAAAGCGGTCACGGTAAACCGAAGAGCAGCCCGGAAGCAGAAGGCGCTCCCGCTGAAAAGATACAGGTAGCGAAGGCGAGCAGCCCGAATGCCTACACGGTGGCAGACGTCTATGGGAAAAAAGGAGAGCTTGACAAGAAGAGTGTGGTTATCAAAGGCAAGGTGGTAAAGGTTTCATCCGGGATTATGGGGAAGAATTGGCTGCACATTCAGGATGGCACGGGAAGCGCTGGCGAAAACAACAACAACCTCGTAGTAACGACAAAGGAGATGGCGGCGGTAGGGGACGTGGTTACGATAAGCGGTGTTGTGTATAAGGATAAAGACTTCGGCAGCGGCTACCAGTACAATGTGATTGTAGAAGATGCAACGATCTCGAAGTAACTGCTACCCTGCAAGATTGTATAGATTAGAAAAACGGAAGACAACCCCCTGTTTCCCCCTTTTTTGAGAAGGGGGTTGTTTTCCAGTCTCGTTTAATGCCGTCCGAGAGGTTTGTCTTGATTACGATAATGGTCAAAATTCATGCCTTTAACAACAAAACCCCTATTTAAGCGCCCGGAAATAAGCGAACAATTTGACCCGGCTGGAAAAATTGTTTTGCACTGTGGCGATACGTTTAAGTTTATAGAATCAATTCCTGATAAAACCATAAAGCTTATCATCACCTCTCCGCCTTACAATCTCGGCAAGGCATACGAAAACAAGTCGAGCATCAACGCTTATCTGGAATGCCAGAAGCCGGCAATCGAACAGATGGTTCGTGTGTTAAGGGATGATGGAAGTATCTGCTGGCAAGTGGGTAATTTTGTTGAGAATGCGGAGGTTTTCCCTCTGGACATACTCTTCTATGATATTTTCAAAAAACACGCGCTAAAATTACGCAATCGTATCATCTGGAGGTTTAATCACGGCCTGCATGCAAGTAAGCGGTTTTCCGGGCGGTACGAAACTATTCTTTGGTTTACGAAATCGGATAGCTATACCTTCAATCTTGACCCCGTCCGGGTTCCTTCCAAATACCCGGGAAAGCTTCATTTTAAAGGCCCCAAGCGCGGACTGCCGTCCGGCAATCCACTAGGGAAAAACCCCTCCGACGTTTGGGAGTTTATAGCCAGGGAATGGGATGAAGAGCTTTGGGATATACCGAACGTCAAGGCCAACCATCCGGAAAAAACCATTCACCCTTGCCAATATCCCATAGAGCTTATCGAGCGGTGCGTATTGGCTCTGTCGGGCGAAGGTGATTGGGTGTTCGACCCTTATTGCGGTGTAGGTTCCGCCCTCATTGCCACGCTGAAACACCACCGAAAGGCAATGGGTGTGGACAAGGAAAGGGATTATATATCAATAGCAACGCAACGTATTGAAGATTTCTACAATTACCGGCTAAAAATGCGTCCGCTTGGAAAACCCATCTTTGAGCCGACGGGACGGGAAAAAATATCACAGATACCCGTTGAGTGGCAAAAGGAAATGGTGGCTGTCCATGAAAATTGTTGAAGTATATTCACATCTTAACGGTGAAGAGTATTTATTGGTCAAGCAACCCGTTTTATATCAGGAGATAAAAGATGTTATCGCGCAGGTTGACGCTGTAAAATGCATGACAAAAAAGAGTAAAGAAAGCACCATGATTGGCAAGCATCTTTACAGCCCTCAAGCCCTTAACAAGCAGTTCAGCAATCTTTTCCATCAAAAAGGTTGGTGTGAATCACGTTATAATTACTACGTTTCAACCGAACGTAAATACGTGGAAGAAATGATACGATTGCCTTTGAAAAACCAGAAGGAGTATCTCGTACAAAAAGGAGTAACGGACTTAATAAAGTCTTACAAACAAACGGACTTTGTTAAGGAACGGGTTGCAATAGAGGTGCAATTCGGCAAATATGCATTTGTAGCATTTGATTTATTTGTGAAACACCTGCTTTTCTATAGCGGCGACGTTATTAATGTGGGAGTCGAGGTGTTGCCGGTTAAAGCTATGGCAAATGACCCAAGTGGTGGGCGTCTCCTATCTACCGGTATTGCCTATTTTGAAGGCGAGGTCTATAATATTCTGAGACACGGACGTAGCAGCCCACCTGTTCCTTTGTTAATAATTGGGATAGCGCCTTGATTGTGCTGTAAATCAATTTCCACCTCGTTCCCAAGCTCTGGCATGAGAACGAGAGAATTTTGTAGCGCGGGGGGGTCATCCCCTGCCTGGCGCGTGTTCGCGCGTCGTTGCCGGTCATGAAGGTCGGCGCTACAAAAAGCGGTCGCCGTAGGGGCGGAGTTTCTCCGCCCTTTATTGTCAGGGTTGTAACCTCTGGTACACTTTCAAACAGTGGCAAGGCTAAAGCCTTGCCCTACGTATAAATTCGTGTCTTAAAAGGCATGATTTAACAATCATAACGATCAACATGGAAAAAGTATTTATCTACGATACCACATTGCGGGATGGCAGCCAGGGCGAGGGGATATCCTTTTCGTTACAGGATAAGCTCGCTATCACCTTAAAGCTGGACGACCTTGGGGTGGACTACATTGAGGGCGGCTATCCAATTGCCAATCCGAAAGACGAGTCGTATTTCCGTGAAGTCAAATCCCTCAAGCTTCGGCACGCAAAAATCGCCTCGTTCGGCAGCACGCGGCGAGCAGATAACCGCGTCGAAGAGGACAAGAACGTAACGGCTCTGCTACAGTCGGAAACGCCCGTTGTTACCATCGTCGGAAAGAGCTGGGATTTTCAGGTGACGGACGTGTTGAAAATCTCGCTGGACGAAAATCTCAGGATGGTCGCGGACACCATCGCCTATCTCAAGTCAAAGGGCAGAGAGGTGTTTTTTGACGCCGAACATTTTTTTGACGGCTATAAGAAAAACCCTGACTACGCCCTGAAGGTCGCTTCAACTGCGCAATCCGCCGGGGCCGACGCGATTGTACTGTGCGACACCAACGGGGGAAGTATGCCGGACGAGATTTCCGGGATTGTCCGTGAGGTTAAAAAGAACACGCGCGGTATGCTGAGCATCCACGTCCACAACGACGGCGACCTTGCCGTTGCCAACACCCTGGCGGCCGTTGAGCAAGGGGTACGGCAGGTGCAAGGCACTATTAACGGGATTGGAGAGCGCTGTGGCAATGCAGACCTCTGTTCTATTATAGCCAATTTGGTGATAAAGAAGGGGTTCCAGTGCCTTGAAAGCGGCGGACTCCAGAAACTAACGGAGATATCGAGATATATTTACGAGGCGGCAAATTTAAACTTGCGTCCCTATCAGCCCTTTGTAGGCGCAAGCGCCTTTGCCCATAAGGGAGGGTTGCACGTTAATGCCGTTCGGAAAAGCAAGCATACCTACGAACACATTGCGCCCGAGTCGGTAGGAAACGAAAGAAAGATACTCATCTCCGAACTTTCCGGTAGTTCCACCATCCTTGCCAAGGTGGAGAAATTCAAGCTGACCCACGACGCCGGCCTTATGCGCTCCATACTCGAAGAGGTTCAGCATTTGGAGAACGAAGGGTATCAGTTCGAAGCGGCGGAGGCGTCCTTTGAGTTGCTGGCAAGGAAGAAAATCGGGAGGTACGAGAAGTTTTTTGACCTGGAAGGTTATAGCGTAATCGTTACGAGCGGAGAAGCGCTTTCTCCTACAACTGAGGCATCGGTAAAAGTAACGGTAGATGGTGTTGGCGAACTTACGGAGAGCGAGGGTTCCGGCCCTATAAATGCGCTGGACTCGGCATTGCGCAAGGCGCTGGAGCGTTTCTATCCATCATTAAGGGACATGAAGCTTGTGGACTACAAGGTGCGGGTAATCAACCCGCGCAAAGGCACGGCCGCCAAGGTGCGGGTAATCATTGAGTCGCATGACAAGGAAGGCGGCGTCTGGAACACCGTTGGCGTATCGGAAAACGTCATTGAGGCAAGCTGGCTTGCCCTGGTGGACAGCATAGAGTATAAGTTGATAAAGGATTCGGAGAAAAAAGTCCACCAGGGAAAATGAAGCAGAATATTGGACGACATGGACAAACCCTGTTTTTTCATGCCTCAAAAATCTGTGTAATCTGTACTACAATCCATCAACTTCTTGTTTTTTATGCTCGTTTTT
>CAYHFB010000083.1:2430-10595 GCA_964355695.1 uncultured candidatus Brocadiaceae bacterium | reverse complement strand
TCCTGTTATTTCAGCAATAAAAAAAGCCCCAATATCCTTTTACCGATATTGGGGCTTTCACGTCGTAACTGTAATAATAAGCTAAGTGACTACTCCATATTTTTATAAAACACATTCATAGCAATTAATTATCTAATAAAATATAAGAGCGCTCTTTGTAAACTTATGACTTGACAACGTTTGAGGCCTTGAAGCCCTTTGCGTCCTTTGTAACGTCGAAATCGACCTTGTCTCCTTCTGCAAGGGTTCTAAACCCCTCGCCCTGAATAGCTGTCTGATGTACAAAAACATCATTTCCGTTATCCTGTGAAATAAAGCCAAAGCCCTTCTGATCGTTAAACCATTTCACGGTTCCGCTTGCCATACTAAATCACCCCCTCTTACATTGCAAAAAATTCCAAAAAAAAAGGCCACAAAGTTGTAACTTTGTAGCCTTAATATAACGCGAATATATATACGACTTTAAATTTCAACTCTCAACTGATATGTATTGTATCAGATAATGAGTAGCTAATCAAAGAATAAATAAAATAATTTGAAGGGAACAACTGTTTTTGCCACTTTATCGACTCTGCAAACGAGTATTTACTTGAGTGTCAGGCGCTTTATTATCAGTATGTTTTACAGGATATTTTGTAAAACGTTAGACTGTATCGCCCCTATTGGCTAAAATAGTATGTCTCTCATTCTCCCACCGCTTACGCAGTGGGATACGGTTGTGTACCCTTAAGGGGTGGTCTTAACGCCATACGATAACCCTGTCAGGGTATCGGTACGGCTATGAATTCAACAACTGGCTTGAATGGATATTAATCCCCTTATAAGGCATAAAACCTGATGGAGAAAAAATGACTCTACAAGAAAGAAGAACAACCGGCGACACGGTGCAACCGGCCTGCATCCTTACCGACCACGACGTCTATCTCTTTAAGGAAGGAAACCATTTCCAACTTTACAACAAACTCGGTTCACACCTGACTTCCGTAAATGGAGTGATGGGGGTGTACTTTGCCGTATGGGCACCAAATGCAGAGCGGGTTTCAGTTGTCGGCGATTTCAATCAATGGAGTAAGGAATCGCATCCCCTCACGGTACGTGGCGATGGCTCAGGCGTTTGGGAGGGATTTATCGAAAGGATTGAAAACGGGGTTGTCTATAAATACCATATCACCTCCCGGCAGAATGGTTATATGGCCGCGAAGGGAGACCCGTTTGCCTTTTGCTGGGAGGCTCCGCCACGAACCGCATCACAGGTGTGGGACGTCCAATACGAATGGAATGACGGCGAATGGATGAAGAACAGACATGCCGTAAACTCGATACACGCGCCGATGAGCGTTTATGAACTCCACCCCGGTTCGTGGCGAAGGTCGCCGGAAGAAGGCAACCGGTTCCTTACTTACCGGGAAATGGCCCGTTATCTTGCAGAGTACGTAAAGGAGATGGGCTTTACGCACGTTGAATTTTTACCCATTATGGAGCATCCGTTTTATGGGTCATGGGGATACCAGTCGGTGGGATACTTTGCGCCCACGAGTCGGTACGGAAAGCCCCAGGATTTTATGTATCTCATTGATTATCTACACCAAAACGGCATTGGCGTCATTCTCGATTGGGTGCCGTCCCACTTTCCCTCGGACGAGCATGGGCTGGTCTATTATGACGGCACGCACCTCTATGAACACGCGAATATGAAGCAAGGATTTCACCCGGACTGGAAAAGCTACATCTTCAATTACGGCAGAAATGAAGTGCGGAATTTTTTGATAAGTAGCGCGCACTTCTGGCTTGACAAATATCACGTTGACGCCCTCCGCGTGGACGCCGTGGCGTCAATGCTGTACCTTGATTACTCAAGGCTGGATGGTGAGTGGATACCCAACGAATACGGCGGAAAGGAAAATATTGAGGCGATACAGTTTTTGAAAAGATTCAACGAATCGGTCTATAGCGCTTATCCTGACACGCTGACCATCGCGGAAGAATCAACGTCATGGCCCCTCGTATCACGGCCAACCTACGTTGGCGGCCTTGGGTTCGGCATGAAATGGAATATGGGATGGATGCACGACACGCTGAACTACTTTTTAAAAGACCCGATTTACCGGAAATATCACACGAATATGCTCACTTTTAGCCTGCTCTACGCCTTTACCGAAAACTTCACCCTCCCCTTTTCCCACGACGAAGTGGTTCACGGAAAATTGTCGCTGCTGGAAAAAATGCCCGGTGACGAGTGGCAAAAATTTGCGAATCTCAGGTTGTTGTTGGGATATATGTACGGCCATCCGGGGAGAAAACTCCTTTTCATGGGCGGAGAGTTTGCCCAAAGGAAAGAATGGAACCACGACGAAAGCCTCGACTGGCACCTCCTTCAGTATCCGGCGCATCATGGGGTGCAGCAATGGGTCAAAGATTTAAATCGCCTGTATAAAAGCGAGCGTCCATTGTATGAGCTTGATTTCAGTAGCGACGGGTTTGAGTGGGTAGACTGCCAGGACTTTGAGCAAAGTATGATTAGTTTCCAGAGAAGGGGAAAAGAAAAAGACCAAGTCATCCTCGTTGTCTATAATTTCACCCCCGTGCCGAGAAGGAATTACCGGATTGGCGTGCCTATGGGAGGTTTTTGGAAGGAACTGCTGAACAGCGACGCGATAATCTACGGCGGTAGCGGGCAGGGAAACCTGGGCGGCGTGGAGGCCGCTCCATTGCCCATGCACGGGAAATCCTATTCGCTTTCACTGAACGTGCCGCCGCTAGGGGCGCTCTTTTTGAAACGGCAGGAATGATTATGGGACGGCACGGAGCGAAAGCGGCTATGCCTTGGGGCTGGGGAGCAGGGACGGTGGGGCAGAGGGCATAGGTGTTAAGTTAAGGGATGTGCTATAAGCACAAAATCGAATATCGAACAAGGAATGTCGAATGTCGAATGATGAAAGACGTTTCTCCAAGAGCTTAATCGCCAATGGACGCTAATAAAAATAAGTATTGGCGTTTAGCCACAGCTTGTGTAGTGAGGGGCGCTCCGCACCCACACTTCATAATTCGAAATTCCTTGTTCGATATTCGTAATTCAATGCGGTTAAAATAGCGCTGAGACGCCCTACGGTTACGCCGATGGCAACCCTAAAGGGTCGCCCTACTGTTAACTTTCATACGCGCAACCGAGACGGTTGCGCTACCAGCTTGAAAGTCCTATACATTTACAGTATACCCTTGGTTGACGGGACGTCTCCGATACGTCTGTTGATACGGGTGGCGTCTTCCAGCGCACGTGCCAGCCCCTTGAAAATGGCCTCCGCTATGTGGTGTGCGTTGGAGCCATAAGGCACGTTCACGTGCAGATTGACACCCGCGTTTGCGCTGAATGCCTCCAGAAATTCTTCAATGAGTTCCGCGTCGAAATTTCCGATCTTTTCTGAGGGGAATTCGGCGTGAAACACCAGCGCAGACCGGCCGCTGATGTCCAGAGCAATATTCGCAAGGGCTTCCTGCATGGGGACGCTTGCGTGCGCAAAGCGGCAAATGCCTTTCTTGTTGCCCAACGCCTCTTTTACGGCCTGCCCCAGGCAAATACCGACGTCTTCAACGGTATGGTGGTCGTCCACAACGCGGTCGCCGGTGGCCTTGACGTGCAGGTCGAAGAGGGCGTGTTTTGTGAGAAGGTCGAGCATGTGATCGAGAAAACCGACACCGGTGTTGATGTTGCTGCTTCCTTCTCCGTCAAGATTGACGGTTAATTCGACGTGTGTTTCCTTTGTTTTGCGATTAACGGATGCCGTTCTTGTTGTCATAAAGTTCTCTTAAATGTTTCAATAAGGTTTCGATTTCTTCCCTTGTTCCTATGGTAATACGAAGGCAGTCGTCCAGCCGCCGCAGATTGAAATACCTGACCAATATCTTGCGTGATTTGAGGGCAAGGTACAGGTTCTGTGCGGAGACGCCCTTCCTGCACCGTGCCAGGACGAAGTTGGTTTCGGATGGGTATACGAAAAATCCCATCTCCTGCAATGCGGCGACAAGGTACCGCCTTGTTTCAATGATTTTTGCTGCGTGAACCTTCATGGTTTTTTGGTCGTCCAGCGCCGCTACTGCCGCGACGATGCTGAGGCGGTCGGTGTTGTACGAATCCTTTACCTTCATCATGCCCGTGATGAGCGGCTCCTGCGCGACGCAAAAGCCGAAGCGTATACCGGCCAGGGAATAGGATTTTGAAAGGGTGCGCAGGACGAGGACGTTGTTATGCCTTTCCACCAGACGGAGGCAGTTATCGTGGGCAAAGTCCGCGTAAGCCTCGTCGATAACCAGCACGCCACTGATCTTCGCGGCAATTTCAGACAATTTTTCGGGGGATATCATGGTGCCGGACGGGGAGTTTGGGTTGGCGACGAATGTCACCTTTGCCCCTTTCACCACGAAATCAGCGGGAAGCGAGTAGTCGTCGGTAAAGTCAATGGCGCAGTCACAGCCATCCTGCAACTCAGAGAGTGTTTTGTAAAGCAGGTAAGAAGGGTAGGGAAAAACAACCTTGTCGCCCGCGCCGGCAAAGCTCCGTATGATGATGGACAGGATATCGTCGGAACCATTCCCGGCTATGACACGCTCCGGTTTTGTTCCCAACACCTCGGCAATCTTTACCCGCGCAACGGTAGCCACGGGGTCGGGATACAGGCGCAACTCCTTGTTTAGCGCGTCTTTAATGGCGTTTAAGACGCCGGGCGACGGCGGATAGGGGTTTTCATTGGTGTTAAGTTTTATGTATTCGCCATCTTTAGGTTGTTCACCGGGCGTATAGCCCGACATGCGTTCTATATTGTCTCGAAAGTAAGTCAACTACGTGCTCCTTTAAAAATCGGTTACTGGTTACGTGGTATTTGCGTTGAAATCGTCATGCCCCCCGCTGGCGGGGGGTAGGGGGTGGATTGGAATTTCCACCGCTTTTTGTGCTCGTACGCGGGGACACGGGCACCGTGTCCCTACATCTGTTTGTTCCCACGCTCCGGCGTGGGTGCAGGGGCATAAGCGTGAACTTAATTTTTGACAGGATAACAGGATTAACGGGATAACGTATCCTGTCTATCCTGTCAGAAAAAACGCTTACGGTGCGCTGTCCGGGCTGTCGTATTGCGCCCCTTTGGGCGTTATGCTGCTGATACGGTTAGCATGAGAAAACTCCTGCCGCCACTCGAATTTCTCTGCGTGCTCCGCGTTCTCGGCGGTGAGATTACGCTACCCTACCGTCCTTTTCCGTGACAAAGCCGCAGGCTGGAAGCCTGCGCTACTCTAGCCTGATTGTCACCGATTTCGTGTGTGCGCCCAAGCCTTCCGCCTCTGAAATTTCCGTAATATCGTGACAGGCCTTTTTGAGCGCTGCCCTGGAATACTGTATCACGCTCGATCTCTTCAGGAAGTCATTGACGGATAACCCGGAAGAGAACCGCGCGGTGCCGCCGGTGGGCAGCACGTGGGACGGGCCGGCAATGTAGTCGCCGAGCGCCACCGGCGTATAATGCCCTAAAAAAATTGCACCGGCGTGCCTGATGCCGGACAAAAGGTTTTTGGGTTTTTGTGTCATGATTTGCAGGTGTTCCGGCGCAAGGGTGTTGGCTATCGCTACGCACTCCTCAATGTTTCTCACCAGGACGACAACGCCATAGTTATCAAGGCATTTTTTAGTCTCTGCACCCCGGTCAATCTGGTTCAACTGGCGTTTCACCTCTACCATTACCTGCTCAACCAACGACTCAGAGAAGGTGACCAGTATGGCGATGCCCGGCGTGTGTTCCGCCTGAGACAGCAGGTCGGACGCCACAAACGACGGGTTTGCGCTGTCATCGGCAATTATCAACACCTCACTGGGTCCCGCCAGCATATCAATGCCTGCATGTCCGAATATCTCTTTTTTGGCGAGCGTCACAAAGATATTTCCGGGGCCGACGATTTTGTCCACCTTCGGGATCGTTTCCGTGCCGAAGGCCAGGGCGGCAATCGCCTGCGCGCCTCCCACCTTGTATATCTCGCTGACCCCGCATTCCCTGGCCGCCACCAGCCTTTCCGGCGGAATAGTTCCATCCTTTGCAGGCGGTGTGACCATAACGATCCTTCCCACGCCGGCTACCTGAGCGGGTATGGCGTTCATAAGCACCGTCGATGGGTATGAGGCCGCGCCGCCGGGGACGTATACGCCCGCGCTGTCGAGCGGGCTGTAGCGGGTGTCGAGTGTTACGCCGTTCGCCTTCATGGGGCGCGGGCTATGCACCCGTATATGCTCCTGATATGCCCGTATGTTTGCAATGGCGCGTTGAATGGATTTTACGAACGTGATGGATATCTTACCGTAGGCGTGTTCGATCTCGTCGTCCTTCACCCTGAGTTCGTCCGCCGAAAGTAAGACCTTGTCGAAGCGCTTACTGTAGTTTATAACGGCCTTATCGCCCTGTTTGCGGACGTTGTTGATAATCGTAAGCACCGTCTTCCGGTGATCGGAAAGGCCGTCCAGATTGCTGAGCTGTTGCTTAAGTTTTTCAATTTCTTTGCCGAGGTCGCATTTCCACGCCCTGAGTATCCGCATCGGTGTATTCTCTAATAGTTTAACGGAAGTAAAACATACTTGTATCACAGAGGCCTATTCCTGTCAAGGAAATCCATTTTAAGAAGAACGGTTGTTGTGGTACAACTGTGCGAGTAACCATAACTCCAACAAAAATGATATCACAGAAGGATTGAAGAGGCGTAGCGATGGAAAAAGAATTAAAAACCATTCCGGCTGTCTGTATATGCCCCGTAGGAGCAACTGACTAATAGGCAGGCAATTCATTGCCTGTTTCCCATGCGTCGAACCATAAAGTCTCTTACGGACGACTGAAAACAAGGTAAATGATGCCAAATGCAGGAAGGGGAGAGCAGGTGTTAAAGAGGGAGTTTCGGCGGTTTCTCAATACTCTGATAATGATTCCTTGCCAAAGAGTGAAGACGGGACGTAAGGGGGGCAGTAATTCCCAATGCACCGTTTATTAGGAATTACTGCATCCCTAAGATTGTCTATCGAATGCTCGGCTATAATGACTGGTTGAAGGATTTCTTTGAAACGTGGGAGCGAATCCGCCGTTTTAGCCGGGAAGCAGCATAACGTCAATGAGTTGTCCCACCGCGTATTTCTCAATGTCTTCACGGACGATAAGCAAGCTGTTTGCCCTTGTTGTTGACAGCAAATCGGCTGAACCATGCCACTCTACCGGTGAAACGTACGATATATTGTCTTGTGTGCGAAAAAACGCCGGGCGGTATTCACGCCGTTTTCTCTTAACAACAATCTCCGTATCGAGCGCCGCCTTCACCACATTCCGGTGTATTGCCGTAAACCCCATCATCTTTCGTATCGCCGGATAGACAAACAACTCAAAGGTGACAAACGAGGCAACGGGATTTCCCGGCAGGGCAAAGATCAGCGTGTTGTCTTTTCTGCCGAAAATCACGGGCTTTCCCGGCCGTAACGCCACCTTTTCAAAATATATGTGGGTGTTTATGTCCTTCAGTACCTCTCCAACGAGGTCGTATTCGCCCATAGAAACGCCGCCTGACATGATAAGAATATCCTTTTTGAGGCCCCGCTGAATCATGTCGAAAATCTCTTCCTTCGTATCCTTGACAACGCCCAGCAATTCAACGTCAGCCCCCAATCGCCTTGCCTGCGCGGATAGTGAATAACCGTTGCTATTCCTGATTTGTACGTGGGAGGGCTTGCGCTCTACGTCCACCAACTCATCGCCGGTAGAAATAACGCCAACCGTTGGCGCCGGAAATATCTCAACGGAGGACTTTCCCACCGTAGCCAGAATGCCGATTTCCTGAGGCCTGATAGGCGTGCCATTGAAAAGCACCGTTTGCCCAACCTTCATATCCTCGCCCCGGTTTGAGATGTTGCTGCCCTTCTTTGACGGCTTGAGAATTTTCACCCGGTTACCCGTCTCCAGGCTCTCCGTTTCCTCAAACTTAACCACGGCGTCAGCGCCTTCAGGCGTAGCCGCCCCCGTCATTATTTTCGAGGCCTGCCCCTGCTGCACCTTTTTTGTCGGCGCATAACCCGCCGCAATGTCCTCAATAACCGCCAATTCCACCGGCGCGTTCGTCGTGTCGGCAGCAATAACGGCGTACCCGTCCATCGC
>CAYHFB010000083.1:0-2330 GCA_964355695.1 uncultured candidatus Brocadiaceae bacterium | reverse complement strand
AGTTTACTTTTTTAGGGGAGAGCGGCTTTACCGCATCCGTAACAATTTTAATTGCTGTATCAACGGTAATCATAATTTTATAGGGTGTTGAATAATATGGTTAACGAGGCAATGCATGCCTCAGACGGATAAAAACAAAGAGATAATAAGTGGTTGTTGTGTAAATGGTTATAAAATCCACCAATCGTTTCCTGGTGTCGCTGAAACGACATGGTGACTGCGGTGAAAATTGACAGTAAGTGAAAAACGGCTACATTTTTTAGTAGCAGACAAATCAGGTTTTTGAAAATGAAATCAGTGAATACGGGGAATTTACCCCTAAATTTTTCGAAAAATAGCTGCTTTTGGCTATAACAGCCAATGCGCCGCCTTAGACGGCTTAATTTAAAGCACTAAGAAAGGAAGTATTTTATGTCAAATTGTGAAATAGCTGCGATGGTAGTTTTTGGTCTAGTTTCAACAGCAAAGTTGTTTGGAATCATTTATTTGTTAAAGCACTTGTTAAAGACAAAATAAGATTCAGGTTTTTTGCGGTTACTCTTGCAACTATTTCAGAACCCAGAAGGGGTGATATATCTTCGCTATCAACAGGTAATTTCACCCCCTTCTGGGCTTCGTTTTGTGTTGCGTTTTTTATCTATAACCCTATCACGACTATAGGATTTTTCTTCCACTATTATTCTCCGCGCCCTCAGCGGTAAACTGCCACTGTTTTTAATGATGCGGACTGGAATTGCTCTTATAGATCTCATCCTCGCGGTCTGCCTCACCGAGCATGCCTTTTGAGCGATACACGTCCGCAAGCACCTTATGCGCGTCTACCAAATTCGGATCAACCTCCAGCGTCTTTTTAAGAGCCGCCTCGGCGCTGTCATTATCTCCCTTTTCCACGTAGGTAAGCCCGATGGCATAATGGATATTTGCCATGTCGGGGCGTATGGTGAGTGCCTTTTGCCAAACGGCGATCGCCTCGTCCAGCTTTCCCAACTTGGCGTATGCAATGCCGAGGTTGTAATGGATTTCCGTCTTCTGTGGCTTGATCTCCAGCGCCTTTGTCCATTCCGCTATGGCATCGTTGAACTGCGCCTTTTTCGAGTAGAGAATGCCTAAATTATAACGCGCATTTACCAGCCCCGGGTTTATATTGATCGCATTCTGAAACTCCTGAGCGGCCTCATCCAGCTTTCCCTTATGAATGTAAACGAGACCCAGCCCCTCGTGCGCCTCCGCGTAATGAGGGCTAACCTCCAGCGCCTTCTGAAAAACCGTGATGGCATCGTCCGATTTCCCCTTTTTATTAAGAACGTTACCTTGCCCCACGTAGGCCTCTACCATAGAGGCATTCAAGTCAGATGCCTTTTTGTATGCAGCCAGGGACTCGTCAAACTTGCCCTTCTCTTCGTACAGTAGGCCGAGACGATGATACATCACCGGGTTGTCTGGATTCGTCTCCAGGAGCTTCTTCTGTTTTTCAATCTCCTCATCTGCCACTGTCTTTTTATGGATAGAGGGGGTATCTCCCTCCATCTTAAAGGCCGTTGCTTGTTGTGTGCCGGCATCCTTCTTGCCGCATCCGATGGAGCCAAAGGGAAAAGCCATTGCCGCCGCGATCAGAAAGCCCAAATTCTTTTTAACATATAACATGGAAAATACCCTTTTCTTTAAAAAGCCTTATCTGCAATGTGTCTTTAACATAATGGATAGAATGAGAGTCGGGCGCGGACAAATTCTTCCCGACTATTTTTTCACCGGTTTGCAAGCATGGTCTTAACCGTTTCAGGCTGAAAATACGCACAAACAAAATGAAGCGCCCATGGTTTAACGGTTGTAAGGGTGGCATAAAAAAGGAATTTTCAGGTGAAAATTCCTATTTGAATGACTTAAACACGCATGGTAAAATGCATTTTGTCCTGCAATACAACAATCCGCTTAGACCAACTGAATTGTATCAACAAAGGATAACAAATTCAATTGCAAAGGTAACTACCCAGGCGTTTAGGCAGAAGGCCGGTGAGGCGGGACACAGGACAGATTAAAACCGTTCGGAACCGCAGATTACCGAGGAAGCATTCCCGGTTTACGGTAAAAATATTTTTGCGTTGTCGCACCATTCAGCGATAATGCATCCGTAAGTTGTCCAGGCGGCGCTGAGCGAACACCGTATGCCTGGGGTTACAAACGCAATAGGCGAAGGAGTGGGCATTTTGTATACCTGTCCGTCACGGGTAGGCATCCATAGAAAAACAGAAGCTTTTCCCATAGTCAGTTTTGTTTATATTTTTTTAGAAAAAACGAACGCAAACAAACGCCAATACGGCAAAGACAATTCA
>CAYHFB010000082.1:0-10787 GCA_964355695.1 uncultured candidatus Brocadiaceae bacterium | reverse complement strand
TAAAAAGGAGGTACCGGTTATGTCTATTGAGTTAAACAGCTTAATTGTGCGAGGGGAAAACATTTTGTCAACCCCTATTGACAACGAATTAGTGATCCTGAACATAGCAAAAAACAACTATGTCGGGCTTGACGAGATTGGCCTGCGTATATGGGAGTTACTGGAAAAACCCATCCGAGTCGATGAATTGTGTAATCAGCTAAGCCGGGAGTTTGAGGCAACGCCGGAACAGATCATTGACGATGTAATCCCTTTCCTTGCAGATTTGGACAGTGAGGGGCTTGTTAATCTTACGGACAAGCAGTAAGTAATGCGCACGCTGCTTGGCTACACAGGCGCTTCTATGGAAAACGCAACCCAATCTCTTTGCACAGCGTGCGGCCTATGTTGCAATGGCGTCTTATTTCAGAAGGTTTGGATCAAACCGGAGGACGACGTGGAACCCTTACTGGCCGGTGGCCTTGTTATTCACAAGGATGCAGAACAGCCTTCGTTCCAACAGCCGTGCGCTTGTTACCGCAACCAGCATTGCTCTATCTACTCATACCGTCCGCAAATATGCCGCCGGTTCAAATGCAAGCTTTTGCAACGGTATGAAGCCGGTCAAGTGGCTTTTGAACGGGCCAAGGATATCATCCGCCAAACAACCGACCAGGCTGAGCAAGTTTTAGCGTATTTGCAAACCGCTGGCGCGGAAGGGTGTAATTTAATGGCGCGTTACGGGGCGTGGGAGAAATCGCAGGCCGATGCCCAATCAGCAACTTGGACCAGACGAAATGGTGCCTTCTTGCTCAATTACACTACGTTGATGCTACGGCTCGAACGCCACTTTCAAAGGGAGAAAAAAGGAAAGAACGTGCCTTGATCGCTCCTCTATTGTTAATTTATCGTGTGGTTCAAGTGTCTCTACCGATTCCCCGGAAAACCATGCATGTAGCAGCGCCGTGAAGGATTCTTCGCCTTCTCCGATTACCGTTACGTCAATGAAATCATGCTTTTTCATAAGAGAGCAACCGCGTGGCGAATCGTCGGTGCCTCCCAATACCATTTTAATGTTAGGAATTTCTCGCTTGCGCTTTTTTACTATTTTTAACACCGTAAGGCTATTCCACACATAACAGGAGAACCCTACCACCTGTGGCTATAATGGACGGGCTTTTTCAGACCAGTAGTTAAGATGCTTTTTTTGGTAAGATAAGTAAGAGAAAGGAAGGTCTGGAAAATGAGAAAGAGTTTTGATACGGAGTTCATGGCAAAGGTGGCATTGGACGCAATCAGGGAGGAAAAAACGCTGGCAGAGTTGTCATCGCAGTATGAAGTCCATAAGACACAAATAGCAAAGTGGCGCAAACGAGCGATTGAAGGATTGGGAGGGATATTTCAGGGAAAGGAGAAGGTAATTGATGAGTTGTATCGGCAAATAGGGCAATTGAAGATGGAGAACGAATGGCTTTAAAAAAAGCTAGACAGATTGAGTGTAGATGAAAAAAAGGGGTTGATAGAATTAGATAATAAAGGGTTAGGAACTCGGTCAAAATAAATTATCCCAATAAGGGGACATATTTTTTGTAAGTTTTGGCTCGTGAGCTATTATAACCATGTTCCTCATCGTTATCATTTTGGAACGGTTATTTGTGGCCGAGTCCCTTACGTTAAAGTCAACAATCGTCTCTTACCTACTATTTGGACACCGTGCTTTGGAACCGGATTGACGCGGCGCACACGAAAAATGTGCGGATCGACGGAAGGGGACGCTGAGGGTTGTGCGCTTCAGGTAATCCGGAGAGGAACCATGCATAAATCAGGCCG
The DNA here is from genome assembly GCA_964355695.1 of uncultured candidatus Brocadiaceae bacterium. Classification (GTDB taxonomy): domain Bacteria; phylum Planctomycetota; class Brocadiia; order Brocadiales; family Brocadiaceae; genus JACVXV01. Next base: position 8,978 of record CAYHFB010000082.1, on the reverse strand, counting down.
CCTGCGGTGATCGCATTTGTAGCGCAGGCGTCCCGCCTGCATTTAAAAAACAGCAGGCGGGACGCCTGTGCTACCGACGATAAATTACGTCGCCTGCGGTGACCGTTTTTTTGTAGCGCCGGCCTTTATGGTCGGCATTAGCCGGGAACGTATGCCAAGCGGGGGATAAACTCTATGCGTGTTAAATTTACCCGTATGCCCTGTGCCGCCCTCCCATTTTGCGAAGTGGGGAAAAGAGGGGGGTTTTTAAATACCGGACGAATAATGTCAAACCGTTTTTCAGCGGTGTTGAAAAAAATACATTGCAAATGCGTTGTGTTTCATCTTAAAATCCACCCTAACGTTATTTGTCCGGTAAACCCCAAAAGGAGTGCAAAGAAAATGAAAAAACTGGCGCTGATTGCAATTTTTTCCATCATGTTGTCGTCCCTGTTTCTCACCACAGGCGTCTATGCGGACACCCTGAAGCTGGATGTAAAGGAACACGTCTTCAAAAACGGTTTGAAGCTGCTCATGCTGGAAAAGCATGACGTCCCCATCGTATGCGTCCGCATTAATTACAAGGTCGGTTCCGTAGACGAGAGACCCGGCATCACCGGGGTTTCCCACCTGTTTGAACACATGATGTTTAAAGGGACAAAGATGTTTGGAACGAAGGACTACACGGCTGAAAAGCCCTTGCTTGATAAGGAAGACGAGCTGGTCGTAAAGATTATCGCGGAAAAGGCAACCGGAGATACTTCCGACAAACAAAAAATCACGCAGCTTGAAAAGGAACTGGAAGAGACGCGAAAAAAACTCCACGAATTGATTGTGAAGGACGAAGTGTTTGCCCTCTATCTGAGGCACGGCGCTTCCGGGCTGAATGCCTCCACCTCCACGGACGGCACGTACTACTTCTGCGATCTGCCTGCAAATAAGCTGGAACTGTGGGCGTTTATAGAATCAGATCGCATGAAAAACCTCGTCCTCCGGGAGTTTTATTCCGAGCGTGACGTCGTTATGGAAGAGAGGCGGCTTCGGAACGAAAACAGCCCTTTCGGCTTGTTAATTGAGCAGTTGAACGCCGTGTCCTTTATTGCCCATCCCTATCGCTGGCCCACCGTAGGTTGGCGTTCGGACATACAGAACGTTACCAAAGCGGAGACGGAGGGGTATTTCAAGCAATATTACTCTCCCAATAATGCCGTCATTGTAATGGTGGGTGATTTTAATCCTACCGCGGCGATATCGCTGGTAGATAGTTTTTTCGGTAATATCCCAAGCCAGCCGGCGCCCCCGAAGGTGAGGACCGTCGAGCCGGAACAGAAGGGTGAGCGCCGCGTGGAGGTTGAGTTTGACTCAAACCCCTACCTGGCGATTTCATACCACATCCCGGCGATTGGACACCCCGACATCTATGCCCTGGACGTGGTGAGTTCGCTCCTTTCCGAAGGGCGCACCGCCAGGCTGTATAAATCCCTTATTGAGGGCAAACGCATTGCCGTTATGGCGCACGCCTATAATGGGGTAGGGAAATATCCTGATACCTTTACGTTTTTTGCGGCCCCGCGCGCGCCACACACCGTGGAAGAGTTGGAATCAGCCTTTTACGAGGAACTCGAAAAGCTGAAAAATACCCCGCCTACCGATTGGGAAATCCAGAAAATCAAAAACCAACTGGAGGCCGAGTTTATTCGCGACCTGAACTCTGCATCAGGCCTTGCCAGTGAAATAGGCAACTTTGAAACACTTTCCGACTGGCGTTACATTAACACCTTTATGGACAAGCTGGCGCAGGTAACCCCAGACGACGTGGTGCGGGTTGCAAAACAATATCTTATCAAGAGCAACCGCACGGTAGCCATGCTGGTAAAAAAGGAGAACGGCAAGGCGCCGAACGATGGGAAGGCGAATAATAAACCGGCAGAGAAGCCGGTGGAGGCCTATTAGAAGCGGTCGGTGTTGCTGTAGGGATACGACCCCGCGTCCCTCTGCGTAATGCATTTTTAATCGGTCTGAGGCGCTGCCTCGCCAGGTATTTGTTTCCAGAAAGTTGGGAGATTTGAACGTGAGCAAACATAACTATCATAAACACATTGCATTTTCTTTTGTATTTTTGACGTGGATTTTTACCCTGGCCGCCTGTTCAAGCGTTAGCGCACAGCCGGAGGGACACCAGCATGCGGTAGCGCCAGCGGTTGGGAAGCCGGAATCTGAAGGCGCCAGGCATGTTGCCGGTTTTAAATTCAACCCGCTCAATTTTACTCCGCCCAAGGCAGAGCGCGTCGTGCTGGACAACGGCATGATCTTATACCTCCTGGAAGACCACGACCTACCCATATTTAACGTTACCGCCCGCTTCAAGACCGGCGCAGTCTACGACCCGCAAGGCAAAGCCGGATTGGCAAGCCTTACTGGGCACGTAATGAGAGACGGTGGTTCCGTCTCCATGCCTGCGGATACGATGAATGAGGAACTTGAATTTTTGGCGGCCTCTGTGGAGACCTCTATTGACCGTGAATCAGGGAACGCAAGCCTGTCCACGCTCAAAAAGGATATCGACAAAGGCCTTAAAATCTTTGCGGACGTGCTGATGCATCCTGCATTTCCGGAAGACAAAATAAACCAGAGAAGGGATGAGGTCATAGAATCCATCAGGCGTGAGAATGACAACCCGATGCACATCTCACAAAGGGAATTCAGGAAGATACTCTATGATAGCGCCCATCCGTACAGCAGAAAGATAGATGGCAACATGGAATCTCTTGCGGCGATTACGAGGGACGACATTGTTGCCTTTCACAAGAAATATTTTCATCCGAACAACGTGATCATGGGCATTGCCGGTGATTTCAACAAGGGCGAAATTATCAAGAAGCTGAACGTCGTGTTTGCGGACTGGAAAAAGGAGGCCGTCGCCTTCCCTGCGATCCCCAAGGTAGAAAGAAAATACGAAAAATCAGTGAATTACATTTACAAAGACGTCAACCAGTCGAACGTCATCATGGGACACCTGGGCATTAACCGGAAAAGCCCTGACTACTTTCCCGTCGTGATCATGAACTTCGTCCTCGGCGGCGGCGCTTTTACGTCGCGCATTCCCGGCAGAATCCGTTCTGACGAAGGACTCGCCTACTCCGCCAACAGCGCCTTCCAGACGTCGAAAGATATCGGCATATTCTTTATTTCGTGCCAGACCAAGCTGGAATCGACCAATCGTGCGATCACCATTGCTCTGGAAGAACTGGAAAAGATCCGCAAAGCACCGATTTCTCCGGACGAGTTGGCACAAGCCAAAGAAACCTTCACCAATCAATTCGTCTTCCGGTTTACGACCAGCGCAAGCATCGTTGGGCAAATGGTTGACATTGAGTACGAGGAGTTGCCTTTCAATTATTTTGAAACTTATGTGGAAAAGGTGCTGGCGGTCACCCAGGAAGACATTCTGCGTGTCGCCAAGCTGTACCTGCATCCTGACAAAATCAAGATACTCGTTGTCGGCAACAAAGAAAAGTTTGATAAACCCCTGGACAGCTTTGGAACGGTTAACGTAATCGAGTTAAAGCAAGCAGCAGATGCCCCCCAGGAAAAAACGGAGACGGCGAAATAAGCCGGTCGCATGGTGTTGCGTTCTGATCACCCCGGAGGTGGTGGTTTGCGGGGAGATATGGGCGATGGTAATGCGATAGGACAACTCACCCCTGCACCTCTCCCAAGAAGGGGTTCGTGACAAAGACACCCCATCGGGGTGTACACTGCGTGGGGTGGGTAAAGAGCTATCCCTATTGTTTTAGCCCCGTAAGGGCGATCTGTTTGTAGCAGCGGTTGCGTGTTTGGCAAAAATAACAGGACGCTCCTACGGAGCTAAATACCTTGGTTTGTGTTTAATACTACAAACAGGTCGCCCCTCTGGGGCTAAAGCAAAGCAAGCCTCCTTTTCTGCCTCCCCTTCAGGGCTTGTCGCCTTATTCCAAGCTGTTGTAGGGACACGGTGCCCGTGTCCTTACGTGTGAACACAAACAAGCCGCCGTAGGCCTAATTTAACCGTGCAACGAATAACGAATAACGAACAAGGAATTTCGAACATGGAAATGAAGATTATCACCGCAAAAATCCCTGACGGGGCTAATATTATCATCGGCCAAACCCACTTTATCAAAACCGTCGAGGATTTGTACGAGATCATGGTGAATGCCGTGCCGGGCATTAAGTTTGGCATCGCCTTTTGTGAGGCCTCCGGCCCACGCCTCGTCCGTGCTGAGGGAAACGATGCAAACCTTAAGGCGGCCGCCATTCAAAACGCCTGCGACATTGCAGCAGGCCATACCTTTGTGGCGCTTATCAAGGACGCATTTCCTGTGAACGTACTAAACGCCATCAAATCGTGTCCCGAGGTATGTTCCATCTTCTGTGCCACGGCCAATCCTACACAAGTCATCGTAGCAGAAACGGAACAAGGGAGAGGCATCCTCGGCGTCATTGATGGATATAGCCCAAAAGGCGTTGAAGGGGAGAAGGATATCCAGGCGCGCAAACAGCTTCTCCGCAACATCGGATACAAATTGTGATTCCTTTTGTTTCTCCGCGTCCTCTGCGTCCTCCGCGGTAAACCGTTACCAAAACACCCTGTGGCATCTAATAATTCAAAATCGCTGTAACCGGTGGTTCCAGGGTTCCGGGTGATTTTTCACGCCGGGGCATTCCCGGCATAACCGAACATCCTTTCATCTTTTTTCCGTGAGCATCTGTGAACTGGTTCGTGCTTTCCATTCTTTCCGCCTTTTTTGTGACGACGGCGGATGCTCTTTGCAAGCAGTCGCTTAAAAACAACGGCGAATATCTCATTGCCTGGGTGCGTATGGGATTCTCCATGCCTTTCCTACTCCTGCTCCTCCTCTTTATTGAGATTCCAAGCCTGGATTGTCCCTTTTTTCTCACCCTACTCATTTTGGCGCCCCTGGAAGTTACGGCGCTCATATTGTACATGAAGGCAATAAAGCAGTCTCCCCTGTCGCTGACGCTACCATTCCTGGCGCTTAGCCCAATCTTTATGATCTTTACCTCCGACTTAATACTCGGAGAGCGGCTGGACAAATTTGGAATCATCAGCATCCTTCTGGCAACGGTCGGCGCCTATCTGCTCAACGTAAACACCACCAAAAAGGGCATTTTGGAACCCTTTAAGGCCATACGGCGCGAGCGCGGCTCGATGTACATGATTATAGTCGCTTTTATCTACAGCATCACCTCCAACCTGGCAAAGATAGCAATAGTCCACTCAAGCCCGTTATTTTTCGCCGCAACCTATCTCCCAACCATCGCCATTGCCTTCCTCCCCATCCTTCTATGGAAAAATCGCGGCCACATGAAAGGGCTACTGGCAAAGCCAAAGTCGTTCGGCATGATTGGACTGGCGATGGCGATTTCCACCGTCTCCCAATTCCTGGCGGTAAACATGGCCGCCGTCCCCTACGTCATATCAGTTAAGCGGCTAAGCCTCTTATTTGGCATCATGTACGGCGCTATCTGGTTTAAAGAAACACACATCAAAGAACGCCTGATCGGCGCAATCATTATGATTTCAGGGGTACTCATGCTTGCCTTTCTCTGATAGCTTGATTGTGTAAACACGCATACCGCGGGTGCATTACCCGTTTTTTGTAAACACGATACATCCCGTAACTCCAGCATGGTACTGCGCGGCAGAAAACCACACACAGAATACCTGCGACAGTCTCTGTCGCAACAACCCTCAAACCTGAAGGTTTGAGCTACAAAACAACATTTTACAAATAATGGGGAATGCTCCCCATACCGCCACCCGTAGGGGCACGGCACCCTTGCCCCCTCACGTTTAACGTGATCGATTTTGTCTGAATGGATTCAGGGGTTATGGAGGAACGTGATTCTTCCCGTCCGCGAGCAGACCCCATCTTGTATCGTACTCCCACCATATCTTGTGGTAAAAACAGTAACTATTCAGGTAGAAAGGCTGAAGACCGAAGGCTGAATCGTGTGCGATTATACAAAATCCCCGGAAGGCGAAGGCTTTTTTGTTACTAAAAGGAACTTGGGTTGCCCATGATACAGGGGATACCGTGGTTGATTTTGTTAATCGGTGGTCTGGAAAGGCTGAAATACCGGTTCGCCAATTGATCAGATGGATTGGTATCTCTCCGTCTAAGTTCAATGAGTGCAGGACTCGTTACAGCAAAGTAAATGAACATAATGCCTGGATACCGCGTGATACGTGGCTTGGAGAGTGGGAAAGTATTCACCCCTATTGTCCGGTAAACCTGCATAACTCACGACGAATTGTGGAGGAATTCGTCGCTCATTACAACACGAAATGATTGCACAGCGCAATAGGTTATATCGCTCCTCATGACAAATGGCTCGGACGCGAAAAAGAAATCTTTGCCGAACGAAACCGAAAATTAAGCGATGCGCGGAAACTGCGGGCGGCTAAACGAAAAATCGCTTGACAGAAAGGAGGTGTAATGTTTAGAATCTTGCCATTCGTTAAAATAGAGGCGGACACTACTGGGGAGCAATCCGCCAAGGGATAGCCGAACGAGGGACGACAGGTCGTCTTACTGAGAGTGGATAAATAGCGTTCTCTCTCATACAACCAAACGATGACGATCAAGAGTTCCTTATACTACCTTAAAAAACTCTGGGGTCTGGGGCAATGTCCCATCCTTTAGTAGCTTATTTTAAATTTCAAAATTCCAATTCACGGTGAACCAGCACAAAACCTGTATGCCATTATTATTCGGCTCAACTACGGATAAAATACTTAATGTTATAATGTGTTAACATGAAATTGAAGATGGAGGTAAAGATGAGCAAAGAAGGGACTACAAAAGGAACCAACTCTCTAAGCCAGAAGAGTACAAGTACGAAGCTCGTGGGGCGTAACTCTGCTACAGGCGAATTTGTATCAGCGCGGTCTGGCCGTATCGTCAAGTCTTCCCCTGTCGAACCGCGTTTAGGGAAGAAGCGAATTCAGGCCGCTGTTAGAGATTACGTCCGTCGTGACGCTCGAACGGGAGAAATTTCTGGCTAAATGAGGGTAAATGGCTAAATCAACTATGTCGTATGATGATAACGTCTTCATAAATTGCCCTTTTGATAAGCAATACAAGCCTATTTTCAACGCTATAGTCTTTACCATTCAGGACGCTGGTTTTGTCGCCCGTTGCGGTCTGGAAACGATTGATTCCGGTCAAACCCGTTTGGCTAAAATCATCTCTATCATCGACGAGTGCAAATATGGAATTCACGATATTTCTTGTACTGAAATAGGTGGCAAGACTAAACTACCACGGTTCAATATGCCTTTTGAGTGTGGTTTGTTTTGGGGATGCTTTGAATATGGAGGAAAAAGGCACAATAATAAGCGCCTTTTAGTTTTAGACAGTGAAGAGTATAGGTATCGAGCTTCCCTTAGTGATATAGCAGGTCAAGACATTCAAGTTCACAAGAATAGCCCCCGTATAGCGATCGATAAGGTTCGCAGTTGGCTAAATGCCAAGTCTGGCCGCACAACAATACCTGGTGGCAAAGCTATCTGGGACCATTACGTGTTATTTCAGGAAGAACTTACCCCTATGTTAAAAAGGGCGGGGATCACACGTGCCGAATTAGAGGCTCCTGGATATTTCCCGGATTATGTCACGTTCGTTGTTGAGTGGCTAACGGAGCAGGAGGCTAAGGCAACCAGAAAAAAGAGGTAAATACCCAAGCTTCCTTTTTCTCAAATCGTAATCTAACAAACGCATGAAGCGGGCTAATTTTCATAAACTTTCCCGAGAAGAGCTATTTCGGGAAAGTTTATGAATAAAATAACGGCTTAATTACTGATATTAACCCTCTTCAACCAACCTGCTGGTTTGAACATACGCAGACTAATTGTTACTACTTTGTATTGCCACGACCAGGCTTTGGAACACGCTCGACAACATGAGTGCTTTTTTGCTCGCGTGCTTTTTCTACAGTAGTGAATTCGCCAGTTTTCGCACTACGCCCCCAAAGCGTAGTTTTGGTATCTTTACCCATTTTACCCCTCCTTTATGTCTTAGATATAAACAAAGAATAGTTTTAGCAAAAATACCATATATTGTACAAAAGTCAAGACACAATACTATAGAAAGACAATTAAGACGATCTTTCAGCGTTTTTCTGTGTTTTTCTTTGTGGAGCGAGAAACCGTGGTTGCAATGGCTGTAAATTTGCCCGAAGATTGTCAACCGGACGGTCTCAGTAGTGAAGTTTGGCTGAAGGAGAAGCATCTATGTCGGGATTAACAACTTGTGCGGGCTGCGGAGCCCTAATCAACGACGCGACAGATGAAGACACATCGAAGAAGCTTCCCTGTGAGGCTTGCGGTTCGACAAAAAGGATACGCCAGCTCATCACGTCCGAACCGATCACCGTAAACCTCTCTCCGTTTGCGTTCCAGTGGTACGCGAAGGACTTTTATGAGGCATACAAGGCATACAAGAATATCATGGAGGCGCGGTTTTCACCCGCCCGATTGACCCTGCTGGCACAGGCTGTCGAACTTGCCGCGAAAAGCCTGCATGTGCATCAAGGCAAGCGCAACACCGATCTGTATAATATCTCACATGACCTCGTCAAGGCATGTGACTTGGCTATCCTCGGTGTGTACGGGATTACACTCACCATGGATGAGGTAGCGGAACTCAAAAAGATGAATGACCTGAATAAGGCAAAGGCCTTCGAGTATTTCTGGTTCCATTCGCCGGGCTACACGCCGGAAATAGCGGGTGTAATGCACGCCATCACTGGTTGGAAGGGGCTGCCCGACGAGAACGTTGTGGAGGGACTGCTTATCAAACTTCTAGCACCCACAATGTAGTTCTGTTGGAAGGTTGCACACTGAGAGGAATGGCCGGGGACAATCAGCCAGTGCAGCCGAACCAGCCGTTGAAGCTGATCATGGCTGCCATTCTGGTATTGTTCTCTATTCT
>CAYHFB010000081.1:8940-10846 GCA_964355695.1 uncultured candidatus Brocadiaceae bacterium | reverse complement strand
AAAAAGCGGAGGAACGAAAAGATGTGTATAAACATGTGGGCGTTGCCCTGGGCTGAGCTATTTCACCCCTTCAGGGCTAACAGAAACAAGGGTTTGGTGGTAATTATAGGTTTCTTAACTTAACACCTATGGGATGAACCCCCGCGCTACAAGATTACCCGATAAAAACATCTTTTTTAGAAAACCTTCTTTGCCATGACCGATAAAAAAGAAAAGACCTCAGCGCGTGCGACATTTATGCGCCTCGCAATTGATAAGGCCATGGAAGGCATTAAAAAGGGGCAGTCGCCCTTTGGCGCTTGCATAACAAGGGGTGATGAAGTGATCAGTTGCGCACATAACGTGGTATGGGATAGTATGGACATAACCGCCCACGCGGAAGTACACGCGATCAGGGACGCTTGTAAAAAGCTCAATACCGTTGACTTATCCGGCTGCGTGATTTATTCTACCTGTGAGCCGTGCCCCATGTGCTTCAGCGCCTGCCACTGGGCAAAAATCTCAAAAATCGTTTATGGCGCGCGCATAGAAGACGCGAAAAGGCTGGGGTTTAGCGAACTTACCCTTTCAAACCAAGTAATGAAACAATCAGGCGGCAGTCCCATTGAAATTATTGAAGGGTTTTTGCGGGATGAAGCGTTGGAACTATTTAAACGGTGGCAGGAACAAGAAAAGACACGGCTTTATTGATGTGACTGACATGAAAGGATTTTGGCATGGAAAAGGTTAGAGAAATGCTTACCGGCAACTCGTCCGCCGCGTGGGGCGTGAGATTGGCCGAGGTTGATTACCTCCCGTCTTACCCCATAACGCCGCAGACCGAGGTTGTCGAAACCCTGTCAAAATGGGTTAACGACGGCCTCATGGACGCCACGTTTGTGACCCTCGACTCGGAACATTCCATGTTTGCCGCGGCAGGAGCAGCTTCGGCAACCGGCGTGCGGACGTTTACCGCCACCTCCAGCCAGGGGCTTCTGTTCGGCTTCGAGATGCTGTATACCGTGGCAGGCTGGCGCGTGCCGCTGGTGATGTTAAACGTGTCCAGAGGACTGTCGTCGCCCATCACCCTTGAGCCTGACCACAACGACGTCCTTGCCGCCAGAGATTCCGGGTTTTTGCAGATACACTGTGAAACGTGCCAGGAGGCGCTCGACTCGATTTTGATGGCCTATCGCCTGGCGGAGGATGAAAGGGTGCTTTTGCCCGTCCTCGTTAATATTGATGGATTCCACCTTTCCTTTACCAGGGAGCCGGTTGAGATACCGGACGTGGAAACGGTCAGAAGGTTTTTGCCGCCGTATCACCCCAAACACGCCTTTTTCAAGGCAAGCCAGCCGATGTCACAGGGCGTTGCCGTACTGGGCGGTGCGGCTTATTCGTACTTTAAATACCAGATGCACCTTGCCGCCCTGAATTCGCTGGACGTTTACAAAACCGTCGCGCAGGAATTTTACGAAATATTCGGCAGGGCTTACCCGGTTATCGAAGGGTATATGGCCGAGGACGCCGATTCTCTGCTGATCATGACCAATTCATTTTCCACCACGGGAAAGGCCGCCATAAAAAGCGCCAGGGACAAGGGAATCAAGGCCGGGTTGCTACGCTTAAGACTGATCAGGCCATTCCCTGAATCGGACTTACAGGATGCAGTCAAACGGGCAAAGGCCGTGGCCGTCTTTGACCAGAATATCAGCATTGGAAAGGGCGGCGTCCTCTATTCAGAGATTGCAGGCGCCTTGTACCATGAAAAGGCAAGACCCCTCCTGCTGTCGTTCATTGGCGGCCTGGGCGGAAAACCGGTCAGCGCAAATGAGTTCGAATTCATCATCAACAGCATGCTCCGCGCCGCCGAAACGGGCAAGGTACCGGGACATCAACTCCTTTATACCGAGGACGAGTGGAGCGA
>CAYHFB010000081.1:0-8840 GCA_964355695.1 uncultured candidatus Brocadiaceae bacterium | reverse complement strand
CAGATGCCATTAAAAAGGAGTTAGATTATTTCAAACGTCTGCATGAGCATTATTCCATTCAGGCAGGCAAAAAGTACCTCTCCGTAAAAACCGCCGATGAAAAAATATTGTATATTCTCATGAGCGCTTCTTATGCTATGGATATATTTGAAGAAGGTTTTTTTGAAAGTTTTGTTCTTACAGACAAGGCATTGACTGGTAAGCAGGAACTTCTGCTGGATGCATACGCCTTTATTGAAACGGATACAGCCAGTGAAAAGCATTTGCATCTTTTCCAATACAAGCTGTTTGAATCGGGAAACAACGGCGCATCTCCGATTGAGGTGAAAAATTTCGCTTCAACCATGAATGATTTATTTGTGCATCCGGAACTAAGAACGGGTGCAGAGCTAAACAATCCCGTCTTCAAGGAAATAGACGGCATCATATCAGGTTTCCTCGGAGAAAGGAGAGGCCGAAAGGTTAAAGTAAAATGTCACTTTATCACTAACGCTTATGGAATTAGCAAAACGAATGAAAAAATATTCGCTGATTTATTTGGGAAGTTTGAATATGATAAACAAAACCACGGATTTGACGTGCAGGTTTATGGTAATAATGAAATTGTGGAACTGCTGACAGACGGCAAGATAAAGGTTGGTAAGGAAACAATAGAAATCCTTCTAGACTCAAAGGAATCATACCGGTTAGAAGACAACGGCAAAAAAGAAGGATTAGGGTTGCCAGATAAGGTGTTAATTGGTATTTGTAACGTGAACGAACTGATACGGCTTCAGAATAAGTATCACCACAACCAACTCTATTCTGAAAACATCAGGTTGTATTTAGGAGACAGGGCTACCGTAAACAAGGATATCATACAGACAATCATTTCCAATGAAAGCCAATGGTTTCCTTATATGAACAACGGCATCAGTATTATTTGCGATGGTCTTGAAATAGGCACAGGTAACCTCAAAAAGGGCACGCTACCGGTTACATTGATGAACCTTCAGGTTATCAACGGATGCCAGACGGTTAATGCGCTGTACAGCGCCAAGTATGGAGAGGATACAAGGGATAAGTTTAAGCCGTCTAATATTTTGATAAGGATTTATCAGATCGACCCGTCACAACAAAGATTTAAGCAAAGCGTTATTAAAGCGACCAATAACCAGAATGAGATTAAAACCTATTCATTGATTGCAAACGATCCTATTCAAATTGAGATACAGAAGGTTTTGAGGAAATTAGGTTATTTGTATGACAGAAAGGGCGAGTCAAAGCAGGAGGCTACAGAAAAAGTAGTAAGTATGGTACAGGCGGCCCTTGCATATAGGGCGGTTTTTGAATTTGAAGGACAGACACTTAGGGCAAGAATAGGCCAAAGCCGGGTATTTCAAAAGAAGGAGTATGAAAGAATTTACAAGAACGATTATCTTGAAAACGCCGGCGAACTGAATGCGTTAAGCGTTAAATTGCTGCTAAGCGCATTGATTTTGGACAAAGTAAAAGACCTTATTAATGAACAATCCGCCCAATATTTGCAGAAACTCCCGGTTATTAAGAAAAGCGCCTATTATTTATCAGGTCTTTACTATGCCGTATACAGGAAAGCATGTGAAAAGTTTATTAACGAATGCACTGAACTACTGACAGAAGATAATACGGCAAAGACGAAGTATTCGCCGCTGTTTACTTCATTTACAGAACAGCTTAAAACCAATTTCAGCGCATTAGTAAACAAATATCAAAAGTTTTATGACAGCCTGACGCTGGATAAAACAGATATAGATAATTTGCTTAAAGCCAAAGACTTTGGTGATAAGTACAATGAATATATTAATCAGCAACTGCAAATTAATTTCACGGGAAACCTATGACCATAAAATCAATAAAAGACATCCCTGTTGAAGAGATACTTTGTTCTGGAACCCCTGCATGCGCGGGGTGCGGCGGGCTTTTGGCGTTGCGGCATTGCTTGAAGGCGTTGGGGGATAAGACGGTTATTGTAAACGCTGCCGGGTGCTTTACTCTTCTTTCGGTGTATCCCTTTACCCCCTTTGCAAATTCCTGGCTCTACACCGCAATGGCCTGTGCGCCTGCGGGGGCGCAGGGCATACGGGATGCTTTGGATATTTTGATAAGAAAGGGACGGCTTGATGCGCAGGAGGACGTGAAGGTGGTTGTCCTGACGGGCGATGGGGTCGCTTATGATATAGGCATGGCTTCCACGTCGGGGGCAATCCATCGCAACCTTGATTTTTACTACATCTGTTCAGACAACGAGGCGTATGGAAACACGGGGTTTCAGTGGTCGGGGGCTACGCCCTTTGGGTCGAAAACGGCCACAACGTCCACCGGACACGCAAACCCCGCCGGTTCGCAACTGGTAAAAAAAGACTTGTTTGAAATATGGAGGAGCCACAAACCGCCTTATCTGGCAACGATTTCTCCGTCGCATCCGGTTGATTTAATCAACAAATTCCAAAAGGCGGAACAATATAAGGGTCCAAAGCTTTTTATTAACCTTTCGCCCTGCCCGCCCGGATGGTCGGTAGACGCCTCCTCGTCCGTTAAATTTGCGAAATTGGCGATTGATACGGGAGTTTGGCCGCTGAAGGAGGCCATTCATGGCGTCCTCAGACATACGTTTGTTCCGAGCAAGCTCAAGCCCGTTGAGGAGTATTTGAGGGAGCAGGGGCGGTTTGCGCACCTTTTCAAGCCGGTTAGGCAGGAGGCTGCTTTGCAGAAGATACAGGAAACGGTTGACCGGTATTGGAAGGAAGTACGAGAAGGAACCGCCGCCGGATCGTTATAGATTTTCTTCCTCTTCCTCGTCCTCGTCCTCGTCCTCGTCCCCTTCTTCAACTTCAAAATCTTCAATTGAGCAGTAGCCTTTTGATGTAAGGTATGCGTCAAACGCACTGTCTGAACCGGTCAATTCTTTTTGTTTAACGGCCTGGTCTAAATCATTTTCTGCTTGAGTAACGGCCTCTTCCTCAGTTTCAAAATCAATGTAAGAATTAATTAAGACATGATGACACTCCAACTCGGTTTCCACTGCGCCTATTAAACATGCAATAGAAGGCATATAACAACCTGCGCCTCCATAACATCCTGGTTCAAACATAAATGGTTCTGACATACATTGCCCTCGTGTACAATTAAGTGCAGGCGTCTCGCCTGCTTTTGAGAAAAACCGCAGGCGGTACGCCTGCGCTACCGATAAATTAAGTCGCCTGTGGCGATGGCATTTGTAGCGCCAGCCTTTATGGCCGGCAATAGCATGGGGTACGGATGCCCTGCGAAACAACTGATTGTGCCTTTCTCAATTGTTTACATACTAACCACTTCAACGTGAATATGTTCTTTCACTTCATGTTCTTTCTCTAGAATATGATCGATATTATCAAGGGTTGTTGCATGGAAATATCTCTCGCCACATTCAAGGCAAACCTCCGCTTCCACATTTTCAATTATGTATAATTTATCACGAAGCCAATGTTGCTTGTTTACTTTCTTTTTTGCCGTTTGCTTTCCACAAAATTCGCAAATCATAGCTCCCCCATTAAAGCATAAACTGTTATTATGATAAGAGAACCATCCTCTTTAAATCTGCAAATAACATGAACCAATCTGCCATCCTTTGCAGTGCCTTCTATTTTATACCTTATTCCTCTTATATCCTCTGACAATTTTCTGATAATTTTTCCTTTTAGAATGGTATTTTCGATATCAGAACGATTTAACCTGTCATCATACATTTCATCTTCCGCATGAGATGAAAGATAGTAGTTTTTATCGATGATTTTCTGACGAATTATTTGAATTCTTGTCATACTATATCTGATTTCGAAGCGCCCGATTACGCCATAAATCTGTGTGTAGGGTGGACTAAGCGAAGCGTATCCACCAAGATATGATTTTTTCTTTCAAAAGGATAAACCAGCCGCTGATTTACGCGATAGAAGCGGATTGCAAAAAGTAACGCAGGCGTCTCGCCTGCATTTGAGAAAAACCGCAGGCGGTACGCCTGCGCTATAGGCTTTTACTTGTTTTTTACTACTGCCGTAATCCCCCTTTTTAAGGGGGGACTTGGTTGCTGCTTCACCGCGTTAGGTAATGTTCATCGTCATCAGGAATTCGGCGTTGGTCTTTGATTTACCCAGCCTGTTTTTGAGCAGTTCCATAGCCTCAGCCGCGTTCATCTCGTTGAGGACCTTTCTGAGCATCCACATCCGTTTAAGCTCTTCGTTGTCCACGATCAACTCTTCTTTTCTGGTGCCGGAACGGGTGATATCAATTGCGGGGAACAACCGGCGATCCGCCAGTTTTCTATCCAGATGCAATTCCATGTTGCCGGTGCCCTTGAACTCTTCAAAAATAACCTCGTCCATCCTGCTGCCGGTATCGACCAGCGCCGTTGCAACAATGGTAAGACTCCCGCCTTCTTCAATGTTTCTCGCAGCGCCAAAGAATCTCTTTGGCTTTTGCAGTGCGCTGGCGTCAACACCGCCGGAGAGTATCTTTCCGCTGTGCGGCACCTCGGTATTGTATGCCCTTGCCAACCGGGTGATGGAATCGAGCAGGACAACAACGTCTTTGCCGTACTCTACCATGCGCTTCGCCTTCTCAATTACCATTTCTGCCACCTGAATATGGCGGCTTGCAGGTTCATCGAAGGTTGAGCCAATGACCTCGGCCTTGACGGAACGGGACATGTCGGTCACCTCTTCCGGTCTTTCGTCAATCAAGAGGATAATCAGGTAGACCTCCGGGTGGTTCTTGGTGATGCTATTGGCCATCTTTTGCAATAATACGGTTTTGCCGGTACGCGGCGGGGCAACAATTAACCCCCTTTGCCCTTTTCCAATGGGGGTCACAAGGTCCATAATCCTTGTTTCAAGCTCAGAGGATTCCTTTTCCAGAAAGAGCCTGTCCGCCGGGTGTAATGGGGTCAGATCGTCAAAGACAATCTTATCGCCCATGATCTCCGGGTTTTCAAAGTTAATCGCCTCTACCCTCAACAGGGCAAAGTATCTCTCTGTGTCCTTTGGCGGCCTGATTTGGCCGGAAACGACGGCGCCCGTTCGAATGCCGAACCGGCGGATCTGGGAGGGAGAGATGTAGATGTCGTCAGGGCAGGGCAGGTAGTTGTAGTCAGGCGACCGCAGGAATCCGAAGCCTTCCGGAAGCACCTCTACTACGCCTTCGCCGTACATGAGGCCATTTTGATTGACCCTGTCTTTGAGTATTTTGAAGATAATGTCCTGCTTTTTAAGGCCGATATACTCTTTGACACCTTCTTTTTTTGCCGTCTCCTGCAGTTCCTTTATCGTCATCTTTTGTAATTCGGTAATGTGCATCTCGCCACGTTTGATTTCTTCGTACTTCTCATTTTCATCTACCAAATCCACGTCCACATCCACTTCCACGTCCACCGGTAGTTCTTTCTTACTATTTGCTACTGCCATAAGTACTCCTCCATAATATGTAGTTACTAATTTTACGACTGTCTTTCTTCCAGGCAATGTTGCCAAAATTCCCTTACTTGTCTAAAGGTGTTTTCTTCGTTGAAATTGTTATCAATGATGTAATCCGCGCTCCGTTTTTTCTCCTCTAAGCCCATTTGAAATTTTTCTCGTTTTTCCAATTCGTCTGCGGGCCAATGCCTGGTGAGTTGGCTCCTCTCTACCCGATGCTCCTTGCCGGTGTTAACAAAAATGACAAAATCGCAAAAGATGGCAAGCCCGGATTCTTCTAATAAAGCGGCGTCGATGACGACAACCTTCCTTCGCCCCAGCTTTTCGACTTCCGCAATCTTTGTCTGTATCTGCTCAATAACCGGGGGATGAAGGATGGCGCACAAGGCATCCAGGCGCACCTTGTCCTGAAAAACGATCTTCGCCAACCGCGAGCGGTCAACGTGGCCGTTAACGTCCAGGACTTCAGCGCCGAGTTCCTCCACGATCTTATCCTTTACCTCCTTCACCAACATGCGCTTGTGGCACATCTCGTCGGCATTGAGGTAGTGCGCTCCCAGTGAAGCTAGCATGCGGCCTACGGTGCTTTTCCCACTCGATATGCCGCCCGTTATTCCAACAACTTTCGGTTTAATCATTAATCCGAGTCCATCCAATTTTTGCCGGTTTTTATGTTTACCCTGATCGGAACGTCCATTTCGACGGCATGGACCATTTCCTCCTGTATCATTTCCCGCGCCGATGCGGAGGCGCTCGCCTTCACCTCAAAAAGCAGTTCATCGTGTATTTGAAGCAGCATCTTCACCTCGTTCCCCATCGTTTGCAGCCGCGCGTATATCTTATTCATGGCAATCTTAATCAAATCCGCAGCAGTACCCTGGATTATGGTGTTAACGGCAATGCGTTCTGCCAGGTTTCTCCGCCTTTTATCACTGGCATTCAGTTCAGGGATGGACCTTTTCCTGTTAAAGAGGGTCTTTACGTACCCGCGCCCCCTTGCCTGCTCGATGGCGCCGTCCCGGAACTCTTTAACGCCCCGGTACAAAGCAAAGTAGGCGTTGATGAACTCGCGCGCCTGTATCACGGAAAGCCCGGTGTCACGGGCAAGCCCGAATTCGCTCAACCCGTAGATGATGCCGAAATTAACTGCCTTCGCGTTTCGCCTCATTTCGTACGTCACTTCCTCAATGGGGACGTTGTAAATGGAGGACGCCACGGTGGAGTGGATGTCTTTATCTTGTTGAAAGGCCGTTACCAGTGCAATATCTTTGGAAAAATGAGCAAGGATACGCAATTCGATCTGGGAATAGTCTGCCGACAGGAACAAGGCGTCTTCTCCGCATGGAACAAAGGCGCGCCGGATATGCCGTCCGACGTCCGTTCGAATTGGGATATTCTGCAGGTTCGGCTCACTGCTGCTCAGCCGCCCCGTGGCCGTAACCGTCTGATTAAACGAACTGTGCAACCGTCCCGTATGGGGATTTCTCATATCCGGCAAGGCGTCAACGTACGTATTTTTCAATTTGATAAGCTGCCGGAATTCCAGCATCAGCTTGGGCAGTGGGTGACTCCAGGAAAGGGTGGCCAGCACGTTTGCATCCGTAGACGAACCGGTCTTGGTGCGCCTTACCCGTGGAAGCAAAAGCTCATCAAAGAGGATTCCACTCAACTGCTTGGGTGAATTCATATTGAACTTGCGCCCGGCTGCGGCGTAAATATCCTTTTCAAGGCATTGCAACCTTACGGCCAATTCGCCCGACATCTCCTTTAAAATCTGGACGTCTATGCCTATCCCATCCCACTCCATTTCGACCAGCGCATAAATCAACGGTATCTCAACCTGCTGAAAGAGCGTCCACAGCCCCTCTTTTTTGAGGCGAGGCTCCATAATCTCCGCCAGCCGGAATGCAACGTCGGCGTCCTGGCAGGCATATTGGCATATCTTCGCTATGTCAACCCGGTCCATGGTTGTCTGAGTCTTACCGTTGCCGATCAGTTCAGAGGTGGCGATGGTCTTATAGGAAAGATACTCAAAGGCGATGTCGTCCAGATTGTGATTCCTCTTTACCGGATTCAGCAGGTAGGAGGCAACCATCGTGTCAAAGGCGATCCCCTGTAAACGAATATTCTTGTTCCTCAGCACCAGGGTATCGTATTTAATATTTTGCCCGATTTTTTTAATAGCGGCGTCTTCTAAAACAGGTTTCAGCGCCTGCAACGTCGCTTCGGCAGATAAGAGCGGCGTCCCTTCTGGTGCCATAAAAGGCAGGTAATACGCCACCCTGGCTTGCCAGGAAAACGAGATGCCCACTATTTTCGCCTCAAGGGGTTTGACGCTGGTGGTTTCCAGATCGACGGCAAAAGCCTTCTGCGCCTTTAACCGGGTGAGAAACTCGTGAAACGTTACCGGGGTATTCACCAGATTGTACCAGGTTTCCTCCGTCTTTGCCGTAGCAACCAGGTCTGCCAGGAGGGTATTAAACCCCAGGTTCCAGAACAACGTCTTCAACTTGACGTTTTCAGCAGCAGGTATCCTGCACGCATTCATGTCCAGGTGGAGCGGGACGTCGCTACTCAGCCTTATCAGCTTTTGAGAAAGCCGCGCCTGGTCTGCAAAGGTGCGCAGGTTTTCCTGCCTTTTCTTCCCTGATATTCCGTCAACATTCGCCAGCACGGATTCGAGTGATCCCCATTTCTGAATCAGTTCCAATGCCGTTTTGCTGCCGATGCCGGGCACGCCGGGTACGTTGTCAGAAGTATCCCCGGAAAGGGCAAGGACGTCCGTCACCTGGTCGGGGCGTATGCCCTTTTCCTTAAAAAGCGTCTCCTGGTCAATCAGCGTTTCCTTCCTGGCATTCAAGATTTTAACGCGTGCGTTGATGAGTTGTTCCATATCCTTATCGGAAGTCACGATGATAGTTTCGACGTCTTTATCAGACAACAGCTTCACGAGGGTGCAGATCAGGTCGTCCGCCTCAAAACCCATTGACGCATAGACGGGGATGTTGAATGCCCTGACGACCTGGTAAATCAAGGGGATTTGAACCCGCAAATCGTCAGGCATCGGCTTACGATGTGCTTTATACTGTTCGTATTCCTTGTGTCTATGGGTGGCGAACCTTGTGTCAAACACCACGGCGGCATATTCCGGGCGTTGTTCCCTGAGCAGCTTTTGGAGCATTCTGGTAAAGCCGTAAACGGCATTTGCAGGTTTTCCGCCAGGGGTTGTCAGCTTTGCCGTAATAGCATAAAACGCTTGGTAGCAATGCGAATGTCCGTCAACAATGAAGAAGCGTTCTGGCATCTTGGATAAGTGATGTAAAACAACGGTTAGAAATAAAACTTCGTGTTATTAAATTAGGCCTACGGCGACTT
>CAYHFB010000080.1:0-10857 GCA_964355695.1 uncultured candidatus Brocadiaceae bacterium | reverse complement strand
GATAATAATTCGTGAAAATTCGTGTAATTCGTGTCTCAGTTGTTAAGCTTTTTTTAGGTTGCGGCCAGAGGCCGCGCCAGGTAATTCGTGTCTAAAATCCGCCGAAAAGGCCCGATTTAATTACTAAGTATTTTCTTACTTTAATGGAGGTATCATATCATGAATCAAAGGCGATGTCTCTTTTTTGCTTTGTTGGCCGTTATCTTGTCATACGGTTCCACCTCAATGGCCGGAACTTTTTCCCCAAAGTCCATCACGCCTGAATCGGCAGAATGCGTCAGGTGCCACAAGGACGAGACGAAGACGCTTTTTCAGCAGTGGGGCGCCAGCAAGCATTATATGGCAAATATTGGATGTTATGAGTGCCACGCGGCGGAAGAAGGGGATAAAGACGCTTTCCAGCACGACGTCAAACTGCCTGACGGCACGATGTACAAGGGGAAGCTTATCTCCATCATCGTCAGCCCGCGCGACTGCGGCAAGTGCCACGAGCGCGAGGTGAAGGAGTTCTCGGAATCTCACCACGCTTATGCGGCAAACATCCTGGGTTCCCTGGACAATACCCTTGCAGAGGTGGTTGAAGGAAATCACGGATTTATTACCGAAGGGTTTCCAGAAGGTGTATCGGCGGCGGCGGTAAACGGGTGCTGGCAGTGCCACGGCAGCGAGGTAAAGGTGCTTCCCGGCGGCAAGCTTGACCCAGCAACCTGGCCGAATACCGGCATTGGTCGGATCAATCCCGACGGTTCGAGAGGGTCGTGCTCGGCGTGCCACTCCCGCCACACATTTTCGTCAGTGCTGGCGCGGCGTCCGGAAAATTGCGGCAAGTGCCACATGGGCCCGGACCATCCACAGATCGAAATCTACGAGGAATCAAAGCACGGCATCGCGTTCCACGCCAATATAGACAAGATGAACATGGATAACCCCAAGTGGGTACTCGGCGAAGACTACAACGCCGCCCCGACGTGCGCAACCTGCCACATCTCGGCAACGCCGAAGCAGCCGGTGAATCACGACGTCGGTATGCGCATTTCCTGGAACAACCGTCCGGCGATTTCCGTGCGACCTGAGTTGTCGGATGAAAAAATGGGTCTTCCTGGCGCCAAGGTAAACTGGCAAACCAGGAGAGAAAACATGCAGGACGTCTGCCGCAACTGCCATAATCAGCAGTTTATTGATGCGTTTTACATTCAATACGATGCGCTGATTAAGCTGTACCACGACAAGTATGCAATCCCGGGCAAGGAACTTATGGCCCTGGCCGCGCCGTTGCTAAAACCAGTCGAATTCGCCAACGCAATCGACTTTACCTGGTTCGAACTGTGGCACCACGAGGGCAGGCGAGCAAGGCACGCAGCCGCAATGAGCGGACCGGATTGGACGCATTGGCACGGGACGTATGACCTGGCCAAGAACTTCTACGCCCATTTTATCCCTGAGCTTGAGGAACTGATCGCGAAGGGAAAGGTCTCCTCCGATGAAAAACAGGTCAAAGCCGCCAAGGTAACGGAAGACCGCCTCAGTGAAATCCTGAACAGCGAAAACCACCGTTGGTATTTGAATAAAATGGACCCGGAAGAAAAAGAAAGACGCAAGGCGCGTCAGACCGAATTCAAGTCCCGCTACACAAAGTAGCGCAGGCTTCCAGCCTTCATAAAGGTAATGGTATGGGATGTTCGATGGCAAAATGATGGGAAAACCCGCGCCTGTCCCCCTCTCTGGGTGGGGAATTATGCAGGATGTGTTAATTTAAATAATGTTTAAGATTGAAAGGGGAATGTAACAGATGAAACGCCATGTATTAACTGCCGTTGTAGTGTTTTCCTCAAGCCTGTTGATATTTACTTCTCAAGCCATTGCTGAAAAGCCTGATTTTGTTGAAAAACAGCAGGAGGAACGCAAGGCGGAGCATGAGGCTAAGAAGGTAGAAAACGAAAAAGCAAGAGAAGCAAGCAAGGCAGAACACGAAGCAAAGAAAGTGGAAAATAAAAAAGAAGACGCGGATCGTAAGGCAGAACACGAGGCAAAGAAAGCAGAAAACAAAAAAGAAGATGCTGGACGCAAGGCGGAACACGAGGCGAAGAAAGCAGAAAAGGAAAAAGAAAAAGCTGCACGTAAGGCAGAACACGAGGCAAAGAAAGTAGAAAAGGAAAAAGAAAAAGCTGCACGTAAGGCAGAACACGAGGCAAAGAAAGTAGAAAACAAAGAGAAGAAAAAGAAGCAGGAGGAGGAGGAGGAGGGAGAAGAAGAAAAGCCTGAAGTGAACAAAGATACCCAGGAAAAAGACCCTGCCAAATAGAAGGCCGTAACCTTTGCCTTGTTTAACTGGGCATGGTAAAACCGTATCTTCTAAACGTTTTGCAAAGCGGCAGGAGCTACCTCCTGCCGCTTTATCGCAAATTGTGTCTGAAAATCCCTATGCAATTAAATTGTATAGGGATTTTTGTTTTACTGTGCGGGTGTGTCCAATCACACATCCCCAAAGGCAAGGCGAAGCCTTAACATTTGAAATCACCGATATCCATCATATTACCATGAACCGCTACGTCCTGCCGGAAAAGGTGTATTGCTGAAAAGATACACGTTGTTTCCGGAATATCGGAAACATTTCCGGTTCATTACCAACCGGCTTGCCCATTACCTGACCTGTACCCGTACGGTTGCAATCTTGTTCAGGCCGCTTGTCTTGAACTTGAGGACCGCCGTGCCTTTTTTGTTTTTTGCATTAATGGCAAATACGGCCTGCCCGCTGGCGTTGGTCGTTTGGCTGGCGGGTGAGACGTCTATGGTTTTATTGCCACGACCACTAATCGTTGCCGTCACCGTTGCGCCTTCAACCAGGCAACCGCCGTCGCCTTTCACCGTTATGGTCACATCTCCATTCCCATTTTTGTTAAGCGACAACTTCTTCGGTGCGGCGATTATTGACGTTGCCTTGCACACACCGGTTCCAGAAAGATTACCGTCCAGCTTTGAAATAAAGGCGTCGTAAGGATAAGCACCGCCGCTGTTAAAAGAGGTATCATATGCCCCGCTTGTCGTCGGAAAGTCTCCTGCGCCTGTTACCCCTGCTACATATACGTTCCCGCTTGTATCGACGGCAATGGACGCTCCATCATCATAATTATAGCCTCCCAGGAACGTGGAAGCCAGCAGGCTCGTTAGTCCACTGTTCAGTTTCGAGATGAAGGCGTCAAGGTTAGGATAGTCGCTGTTGAAAGTGGTGTCATACGCCCCGCTCGTTGTCGGAAAATCTGACGAGGATGTCAATCCCACCACATATACATTTCCGTCAGAGTCGAGAGCAAGCGACCTGGCCATTTCAGATGCAGACACAGACCCACCCAGGTACGTGGATGCGAGCAGGCTCGTTAATCCGCTGTCCAGCTTCGAGACAAATACCTCCGAGTCTATGTCATTGCGAGAGGTGTCGTATGCCCCGCTCGTCGTTGGGAAGTCTGACGAAGTCGTCATCCCGGTCACATACACGTTCCCGTTTGTGTTTAGGGTAAGAAAAAGGCCATAATCAAGACCATCTCCACCCAGTAACGTGGAGGCCTGCAGGCTCGTCAGCCCGCTGCTCAGCTTAGAGATAAAGGCATCCGTACCGCTGCCATAACCCGATGTGTCGTATGCCCCACTCGTCGTTGGAAAGTCTGTTGAATAAGTCATCCCCGACACATATACGTTTCCGCTTGTATCGATAGCAAGAGATTGTCCGTAATCATGATAAGTCCCGCCCAGAAACGTGGAGGCCAGCAGGCTTGTTAATTCACTGTTCAGCTTTGAGATAAAGACATCAATAGAACCATTAGCGCTAGTATCATAAGCCCCGCTTGTCACCGGAAAGACTGATGAATTAGCCTCTCCCATCACATACACGTTCCCGCTTGTGTCGAGGGTGAGTGCATTTACATAATCCCTATCCCCACCGCCCAGGAATGTAGAGGCCAGCAGCTTCGTCAGTCCACTGTTCAGCTTTGAGATAAATGTACCATGATAAGAGGTATCATATACCCCGCTTGTTGTCGGAAAGTCTCTTGAACTTGTTACCCCTGCTACATATACGTTCCCGCTTGTGTCGAGGGCGAGAGAATAACCAAAGTCACTACTAGACCCACCCAGGTACGTGGAGGCCAGCAGGCTCGTTAATTCACTGTTCAGCTTCGAGACAAAGACCTCAGAATATTCACCATCATTAAAAGAGGTATCATAAGCCCCGCTCGTCGTCGGAAAGTCGTTACAAGCGGTAGTGCCGACCACGTATACGTTCCCGTTGGTGTCGAGTGCGATAGATTTAACATGATCATTACCATAATAATCACCTCTCCCGCCCAGGAAGGTGGAGGCCAGCAGGGGGTCGATGATGAGGTCGTGAGATTTGTCGTAGGAGGCGACGGTGAAGCCGTAATTAAGTTTCGAGTTGCAAGTTTCGGGTTTCGGGTTTTGGATTTCAAGTTCTCCGCTGCCCCCTTGCTCCCCAGCCCCTCTGCTTTTCAACGTATCAACTCCTGATTCCAAAATGCGGTATGCAACTGCCACCTCCACCCGCTGCCCATCAATCTCCTGATATGCTATGGGTTTGGTGAATTTGATAATCCCCAGTTCCGTTATTGCCTCAAGCTGGCCTTCCTCGTTGACCCGTAAAGCCGTAGCACCGCTTAGTCCCACTTTTATTGTCTCCGCACCGGCATTGGGCATTACCGTAAAGAGCTTTTCCACATTGTTCCCATAAGCCTTCAGCCTTAAAAATATACCCCTATACACCTCGCCCATATCCACTACTTCGTAGGTTGAGATATTGCTCTTCCACTTCGATGGGTTATTTCCTTTAAAATAGCTTACCGTGGTCATAGACTGCGCCCCACCCTTTATCTCACCAATAGTGCCGGAAATCAGGTGTTCTTTAAGGGACAGTCCCCTGATTGGGGATTGCTGCTTTTGGGTTTCGGAATATGGGTTGCTCTTGGATGGCAAGGACAAACCCTGTTTGTCCTTGCCTTTTTGTAACTCAGGGAAATAAGCGGCTATGAGTGATTGTGCAATGGCATGACCCGGTGGACAATTGGCGTTGTCGGCACGGAAAAGAAGCGAATATCCATTTGCCACTATTAATTCAGATTCCGCACGGGCAAGCAATGCTTGTCCATGCCACCCACCTGCATCCTGCCTCCCGGTTTTTCTATCCGGCAGTGAATAAACAATTTCCCCTTCCTTCGTTACGAACACCGTGCCGCCAAAGGTCTTTGCGTAGAACCGCACCTGTTCGTCCACCTGTCCGTTATTGGCGGTGAATGGCATCCTGAGTGTTTGGGATTTTTTGACTAGCTCTTCCTTGTCAGGACAAGCGCCTCCACTTGTCTTTGTAATGTCGGGCGAGTACGCCTGTCCTGCCTGGCCGGCAGGAAGAGATGACGTAAAACATGCCGATATCAAGAGAAGCAAAAACAATACCCTGCCGCATCCAAAAAAACCAAACCGGTTCCAGTTCTTTGATAAACAGATAGTTCTCATAATCCTTTTGCCTCCCTGCTGTTGTATGTTCATCGTATAGGGTTTTCACATGAAAATCCCTACTTTCATGTCCTTTTGTGACTCTATTGGCGGGTTTTCGGGATTTCTCCTGAAATGGCGATACGGACTTATTGCAAAAGGCTGCATTTTGGTATTTGCCGGATGCGTATCTCCGTACCCTTATTAAAGGCGTCTTCCGGTACCACAACTATCTCACCACGGGGAAGTTCAAATGTGCCCGCCTCTCTGTGAAGCCAGGAAAGAAATTTCCGGTGTGAATCCTGGCAGAGCATTTGCCTCGTCTTTCCCTTTTCAACAAGGCTATCGCCTACAAGCCGTGCGCAATTTCCCGGTTGAGGCACGGGTTTCTCTTTCTTCATGAGTAAATAGGAAAACGTGATGGTGCGGTTTCTCATCGGGAGGTGTTTTTCCATTGCAAGCCACCACGGGGGCGCGTCAAACCTGACACGGTCGTGGCACCAGTCCTTCTTTGATTCAGCAAGCAGCGGACACGCCACGTCGTGAACACAAGGCGCCCAGGGGTAGTAGCCCTCTTTGATGAGAATTTCTCTTGTACGCATCAATTGACGTCCGTCCTTCTGGGTGGAAGGCTCTACAATCACTAGGTTTTTTATCTCGTGAGCCCACGCAGGCAATTCCGGCAGTTCCGTCAAGACGTAAGAAAAAATAGCGGCGTCGGGTAGTTTCTTTTTCTCAAATTTCTGTTCCCAGGTGACAAGCCGTGTAATTCCAAAATGACGAGCCAGGTTTTGGGCGATTTCCTGAGCCTCCGTTGCCGGTTCAACACAAAGTCCCGTTTTGAAATATCTGTCCTGGCAGGTAAAGGGTCCCAATCCGCTGCCGAATTCCAAATAAGAATCGATGCCGTGCCAGAAGCCAACGGCTGCGCCCCTGTCTAATACCGCCTGGGCGCGAATCCAGTTCAGAGGGAAATAGTAGGCCATTTGCGCCGCCCGGAACCCATGTTCCTTCCAGGATGTTTCCTGTTGGGGATGCGCAATGTAGAAATCGGATTGACTCAAAATCGCCTGTGCAAGGGCTTTGGGTTTTGATAGTGAAAACCCTGTCTTGGCTAGCTGTTGTTCGATGAATGGTGAAAGATGGTCGGGGAGGCAGTAACGCCGCATCTCCGGCTCTTTTTCTGCATTTTGAGAAATATCGCGCAAGGGAATGATAAATCCTTTTCATAAACAATAAAAACGCCTAAAATTCTGAAACGTTAGTCACTTTTGTGGCTTTCCATGTGCCTTTATCAGGGCAATCTTTTGTTGTAAAGGTTCCAGACATTGAGTTGTTGCTAATGGTACCCGTATATACCGGTTTGCAGCCACTCGGAAAATAGATGCGTATCTTTGAACCTTTTACTCTACCTTTAAAAGGGACGTTTCCATACGCATAACCTTTAATCCTTTTCCCTTTTTGAGAAATCGACCACGGAGATTCCCACTCATGATCTTCCCACATCCCGGAAGCGGCCCAGTTGCCTGAAACATTAATTCCCTTTTTAACACCCACAGCCTTGGCTTCAGATACGTAAACCAACGCAAAAACGGCCAATAATATCATTACGCCTGGTTTTACCCTGTTTAACACAACCTGTCTCCTTTTCAAAAGCATGCTTCATTAAAACTTTGACTATGCTGCAAAAAATAGCCAAACAGCATTCAGTCAAACGATTAAAGTCTCTTACAGAAATCTATTCAACATACATGAAAATAAAACACGATTGTGTATGAACAGATTCCGCAAATCCGCCTAAATCTTAGCAACCTCCGCCTTTTCCACTTTATCAAGCCCAAATGCCGTGTGTATCGTTCGCAACGCGCGGTCCGCGTGCGCCTCATCAATCACGCAGGAAATCTTTATCTCGGAGGTGCTGATCATCTGAATGTTGATCTTCTCTTTTGCCAGCGCGCTGAACATCTTCTCAGCCACGCCGCAGTGGCTCCTCATACCGATGCCCACCGCTGAAAGCTTGGCAATCTTGCTGTCATGCAAAACCTCCCTGGCGTTCAGGTCTTTCCTGATCTTTTCGGCGGTTTCCAGCGCCAACTTCAGGTCGATCCGCGGCACGGTAAAGGTCACGTCCGCCCTGCCCTCAATGCTTACGTTTTGGATAATCATATCGACGTTAATGTTCTTGCTGGCAATCTCGTGAAATACCTTGGCCGCCTGACCGGGTACGTCCGGTATTGCCCTGATCGTAATCTTCGCATCGTCCTTGCTTACCGCGACACCGCTCACCACAATATTTTCCATCTCTTCTACCTCCTTACAAATCAACGTCCCTTCATTGGTGTTGAAACTTGAACGCACATAAAGCGGGACGTTATATTTCTTTGCGAATTCAATTGAACGGGAATGCATTACCTGCGCGCCGAGGCTCGCCAGTTCGAGTATTTCATCATAGGAGACCTTGTCGAGCTTTCGCGCATGTGGCACCTTCCGCGGGTCGGCCGTGTAGATACCGTCCACGTCGGTAAAAATTTCACACCGGTCAGCCTTCATAATAGCGGCAAGCGCTACGGCCGTGGTGTCGGAACCGCCGCGCCCCAGGGTGGTAATGTTTTCGTTTGCGTCAACGCCCTGAAAACCGGCAACAATGATAATGGTTCCTTTATCCAGCTCCTTTTGCATACGCTGGGTGTTGATGTTTTTAATGCGCGCCTTGGTGTGAGAGCTGTCGGTTACGATGCCGACCTGGGCACCCGTAAAGGAGACGGCCGGATACCCCATGGAGTGAATTGCCATAGCGACCAGGGCGATAGATATCTGTTCTCCCGTGGACATGAGCATATCCATCTCTCGCGTTGAGGGATTATCCATTATCTCGTAGGCAAGATCGATAAGCTCATCGGTGGTTTGCCCACGCGCAGAAACCACAACAATCACCTGGTTCCCGGCATGGTACGTCTCCACGATTCGTTTTGCGACAGCCTTGATGCGTTCCGCGTTCGCAACAGAAGTTCCCCCGAATTTCTGCACAATGAGTCCCATATTCAATCCTTACATAAATTAACCCTATTGAGAATGCTAAAGACTAGTAAGATTATTAAATATCATAGTCAAAGTCAATGCTTTTCTAGCGGGCGCATTTCTGCCTTGTAATTAATCCCTTGCGAAATTATAATACCGAGATAATTAACCATGAAGACACGCTTCCTTTGGTAAGCGTATCGTGTGGAAATTTTTTTACGGTAAGGAGATGTTTATGCAGGGAAACCACGAAGTTATCAAAATACTTAATGAGGCGCTTGCCGGAGAGATAACTGCTCTTAACCAGTATTTTATCCACGCAAAAATGTGTGAAAACTGGGGATACGGGAAGTTGTACGAATTTAATGAAGAAAATTCTATCGAAGAAATGAAGCACGCGGAAAAACTGATTGAGCGGATATTGTTCCTGGAAGGCATTCCTTTCATGAACAAAGATAAACTCAATATAGGTAAAACGGTGCAGGAGCAGTTGGAACACGACTATGCCCTGGAAAAGGCTGCAATCAAAAGGCTTCAGGACGGCATTGTCGCTTGCGATAAGATAGGCGATGCCGGTTCCAGCGATCTCCTGGAACACATCCTTATTGACGAAGAGAGCCACGCCAATGAGCAGGAATCGCTCTTACAGCAAATTAAGGATATGGGGATACAAAATTTCCTAGCCTTACAGGTAGGCCAGAAGGAGAAATCGTAGGCGGGCGCACCTTTTCCTGGTACACTGGGATAACCCTGTCAGGGTTTAAAACCCTGACAGGGTTACCGGCTACCTTATTTTTTAACAGGGTTCCTTTCCATCTCCTTCAACAACTCCTCGTGGCGTCTCTTTTTTTCCAACCGTTCCGTATCTTCCCAAATTGTCTTGTGCTTTTCTTCCGACGCTAGCTCTTCCAGCGACTTAAGTATCCCCTTCTCAACCTGCTCCATCTTGACGTCCGATTTTACAGCGTCAGCGCCCACAATGTGTTCGAGCGACTTTTTCTCCTCAATAGTCTCAAGCGATTTCTGGTAAATATCTTTCTGTTGCACCTTTACGACCTCACCCCTTTCGAGGTCCCGAGGTTCGTAATAAATGGGATTATAATCGTAAGCCTTTTTTATGTAGTCCAGGATAATTATCACTAAAAACGCGGCTGCTGCTGTACTTAACAGGACCAGAAAGATTGTCAACAAACGAGGTCCTTTTCTTCGGCGTTTCATGCCCTTACCGGTACGGAGACGTCTTTCCTGATTCATACACACCTCTCATCTCTATAGCCAAACACATCTGCTCTTCAATGACGAAGGCAGTGAACACGGGGCGTTCACCCTTGATTTTTCGAAAAACAGAGGCTTTTGGCTATATCTAAAGTCATTTGGGTTACGTTAAAGAATGCCTTATAACTTTTCCATAAAAACGACAATGCTTTTCTTACACAATTTAGACTACGAATAGGCATAACCTAACTTTTGAAAGTGCTGCAAATGCCAGAAAACAGTTGCCTATGGCAGGACTTTGTTCTTTTTTAATGTTTAGTTAATGCCCGTTGGCAGTATAGTAGGGGTTGTAATTCAAAAGTAGCAATGGAATTTAAACATCATAAAAGCCCCGTAGAGGCGACCTGATATTGTTCTGCTTCGCGGGAATGACACAAACAGCGCTTTTCAAGCCATCGGTTTATGTTTTTTTTCGTCGTAGAGTTTTTTGCCGCGCAACCGCCTGTCACCAATTTCGGTGAGTGCGTAATACTTTTCCGGCTTTCCGTTTACGTCGTACACGTGATAGCCAACGACCCCTTTTTTGAGCAAAAACGAAAGCATTTTGAGAAATTGCGCTAGCTCTTCGGGCGTCAAATCGTC
Source organism: uncultured candidatus Brocadiaceae bacterium (assembly GCA_964355695.1). GTDB lineage: Bacteria > Planctomycetota > Brocadiia > Brocadiales > Brocadiaceae > JACVXV01. The sequence continues at coordinate 486 of CAYHFB010000080.1, read as the reverse complement.
GGTTTTCAGGTCGCGCGATGTTCCGAGATTGAGAAATTGGTCGAGTTTGTTGAACGCTTTCGAGGTGTTGGGAATTGGATTCCCCTCTTTTTGCGCCTCGACTCGGACAATTTCACGAGCGGATTTTCTCAAAGATTGCGCGTTTTGCGCCGTTTGACTTGCTCCGGCGAGAGCGTTGATTGAATCCATTTTTATGCTGGTTCACCGTGAATTGGAATTTTCAAATTTAAAATAAGCTACTAAAGCTGGGGCTTTGCCCCAGACCCCAAGGTTTATTTTAGGCATAAGAGGAACTCTGGTTCGTCATTCTTTGGTTGTGAGTGAGAGAGGATCGATTTGCCTCCTCTCTCGGAAAGACGATCCGTCGTCCCTCGTTCGGCTATCCCTTAGTGGGTTGCTCCTCAGCAGTGTCCACCTCTGTTTTACCGAACGGCAAGATTCTATACATTACACCTCCTTTCTGTCAAGCGGTTTTTCGTTTAGCCG
>CAYHFB010000079.1:0-10865 GCA_964355695.1 uncultured candidatus Brocadiaceae bacterium | reverse complement strand
TGGGAATGTGTCTGAGCCGGAAGCTCTTGCTTCATTTTTTCAGGAAATTTCGTTTTCCGAGTCTTTCACCCTTAGCAGATAAGTTCCCAGGGGATGCTGATATCTGTTACAACAACTTCTCCCGTATGCGCCGGACCCTCGTTTAGGTAGAACCCCTTTTTACTTACCGCAAAAGTCACCGTCTTTGTGGCCTTGACAGCCGCCCCCAACACCGCACCGGTATTAGCGTCAAGCCCCGACGGGATATCGACGGAGATAATTGGCTTGCGCGAGTCATTCGCTGCACCAATAAGGGTTCTAAACGGTTCTCTTACCTCACCGGAAAGTCCCGTTCCAAAGAGCGCATCAATGATAACGTCATAGCCGCGTAATTCCTTTGCAAGATTTTTTACTGCGGCAATATCAGGCAATTCCTGAACGGGAATCTTCATTTTGAGAAGGATTTGCAGGTTTACGGCGGCATCCCCTTCTTTCAAAATATCAGAAATGTTTGCAACAACAAAGACCTTGACGGAAACGCCGCTATTATGAAGGTGCCGCGCGATAACGTACCCATCGCCGCCGTTGTTTCCCTTGCCGCAAAGAACGGCCACCTTCCGCGTGCCGGGGATGCTTTCAGTCTGTAGCTGATGGGCATGCCGCAACATGCTCACAGCCTCCCCGGCCACGTTTCTTCCCGCATTTTCCATAAGGATGATGCCGGGAATCAGGTAATCTACCATCGCCTTTCTATCCAGATCCCGCATCTCTTCGCGTGTAAATGGCCTTTTCATGCTGCCCAACTATCTGAGATATTTGCCAAAGATAACGTCCAGCTTTTTTTTGGTGTTTTCCGGGATTTTATCTTTGTGGGTAACGATGGCGTTTTGAGATGCTGTTGCGCAGGCGCACGTCCTCTCTTCCGTAATGGTGGGAATGACGGTTTTTAATATGCGCTTTGCCATTTCCGCATTTTTATTCAAATTGCCAATAATCATTTCGAGTGTTACCGACTCCTCCTCGACGCGCCAGCAATCGTAGTCCGTTGCCATAGCGAGGGTGCTGTAGCAAATCTCCGCCTCCCTTGCCAGCTTTGCCTCCTGGAGATTTGTCATGCCGATAATACTGATCCCCCACTGGCGGTATATATTGGATTCTGCACGGGTAGAAAAGAGGGGGCCTTCCATGCAAAGGTATGTGCCGCCCTTGTGCACACGTGCTCCCACGGATTTGGTGGCATGATGTAATTTGTCTGCAAGCGTTTCGCACACGGGATCCGCAAAACTCACGTGGCCGACTATGCCTTCCCCGAAGAAGGTGCTGACCCTGCCCCGCGTCCTATCGAAGAACTGATCTGGAATGACGATGTCCAAAGGCTTAATCTCCTCCTTCATACTGCCAACGGCGCTTACCGCAATAATATGCCCGGCCCCCAGCTTTTTCATTGCATAAATGTTCGCGCGGAAATTAAGCTCGGAAGGCAGGATGGTGTGTCCCTTTCCATGCCTGGGCAAAAAAGCCACCTGACGTCCCTCCAGCGTGCCGACGGTAAAACTATCGGAAGGCATGCCGAAGGGGGTATCGACAGAGACGGATTGTATGTCTTTAATGCCTTCGATATTATAAAGCCCACTGCCTCCAATGATGCCGATCAATTGATTTGCCATTTCGTAGATTCTCCTTGAATATTTTTGATAAATTGCAAACGTTTTCTCCGTATTTTAATCCTTTACTACGTCATCCGGCGTGTATGTATTCTACCAGCATTTCCAAGGCATTCAACGGAATTTAATTCTTGTTTGCCTTTAGGTGTCTTGATGTGGATATGGGTTGGATACGGCATGGAGTTGCCGATAGAGGCGCCGGATTGATGGGGATAACGGACTGCATTTGTTCTTACGCCTGAACAGGTGAACACCGGAGATTTTCCCCGTAATTTTTTTGAAAAACAGACGCTTTTGGCTATGGTGATCAATTTTACTGATTGCAAGTCGATACAGCCGGTGATATAATAAAAATCGCATATCTCGTGTCGTTGGAGAAACTTCAGACCTATCAATCGCGACGGGTGTGACGGCTTTTCCAAAAGCTACTTGACAGCTATGCATTTTGTATGGTATATTTAGTACCTTACTATATATACGACTATACTCTTCGATTCTGCCTCTATAAAAAACACCAGAAGTTAAGTGTTTTATGTTGATTAGTTCGCGCCCGATGTTTGTTTAATCTCACCGAAACCCCGGCCTATATCCGGCTTAAATAACGAAGGAAAGTGATATGCAATGTCTATTTTGTAAGAAAGACGATGACCGGGTTATCAACTCCAGGACTTCGATAGACGGCTTGAGTATTAAGCGCCGGCGCGAATGCCTGGGTTGCGGGCGGCGCTATACCACGTATGAGCGGATTGAGGAAAGCCCTCTGCGTGTGGTAAAGAAAGACGGCACGCGGGAGGCCTTTGACCGTAAGAAGGTGCTTTCCGGTCTTATGAAGGCATGTGAAAAAAGGCCTATATCGACGGATACTCTGGAAAACAGTGTTTGTGAGATTGAGCGGGATATCTATAACAAGTTCGACCGTGAAGTGTCCGCGAGCTTTATCGGAACGCTGGTGATGCAAAAATTGAGGGTGCTGGATATGGTGGCGTACGTGCGGTTTGCTTCCGTATACAGGGAATTTAAGGATATTTCAGAGTTTATTGACGAGTTGAAGCCGTTGATGTCGAACACGAAGAAAAGACAAAAGCAAGTATAGATAGCGTAGGTTGTATTTTAGAAAAGGGAAGATTCGGTTTCTTATTGAGCCTATTCTCCTGATAGCTGAGTATCTGGAGAGCGCGGTACAGGCGGAGAGATTAAAAGAAAGGAGATGGGGGATGGATGCAGTAGGCACGTTGGAGTGTGTGGTAAAACGAGATGGAAGGAAGGCGCCTTTTTGCGAGAAAAAGATTGCCGACGCCATATTCAAGGCGGCGCACGCAGTTGGGGGTGAAGATCGCGCCCTGGCTGATGAGCTGGCGGCCGTTGTTACGGCATTTCTGGAGAAAAAATATGCAGGGCGGCTCCCCGGCATTGAGGATATTCAAGACGTCGTAGAAAAGGTGCTTATTGAGACAGGACACGCGAAAACGGCCAAGGCCTACATCCTCTACCGTGACAAAAGGGCGCGCTCCCGCGACTCCCTCCGCGTGCGTAAGCAGACCAGGAAAAGGGCTGACTCCACGGACGTATCCCTCCTGGTGAATACGGAAACGAAGGACGAGTCATTCCCTTGGGACAAAAGGAAGATTGCGGAAGCCCTGAGCAAAGAAGCCGACATGTCGGAAGACGAATCGACAGAGATTGCAGGCGCCGTAGAAGAAAGGGTCTTTGCGTCCGGATTAAACCGTATTTCGACCGCACTGGTCAGAGAACTGGTAGATAACGAGCTGTTTGAGAGAGGCCATAACAAGAAACTCGAAAAGCAGGTGGTAATCGGTATGCCAAAATACGACCTTATTGAGTTGATTACATCGAAGAATAAAGAAAATAGCAATATCTCCACAAACAGCCCGGAAGCCATCAACCTGGCTATTGCTGAGAACACCTTAAAACAGTTTGCCCTTCAGGACGTTTATTCAAAAGAAGTTGCAGAGGCACACATGAACGGGATGGTTCACATCCACGACCTCGGATATCCTACAAGGGTATATTGCTCTTCCCATTCCCTCGAATACCTGAAAAAGTACGGATTGTCGCTCCAAAATCTGGATACAGAGTCAGCGCCGGCAAAACATGCGCGTACCTTAACGGGACATTTGAACACCTTCCTGGCGTCCATGCAGGCATACTATGCCGGTGCGCTCGGAGTGGGCTACGTTAACATTATGTATGCCCCCTACCTGGAAGGCATGGGTTACGAGGAGATGAAGCAGGAGGCCCAGCACCTGATATTTAGCTGTTCCCAAAGCGCATTCTCCCGCGGCGGGCAGACCTTGTTCCTTGACTTTAACATCCACACGGGCATCCCCAGATATTTAAGGGACATACCGGCTATCGGCCCGGGCGGAAAACCCACGGGAAAGACCTACGGCGACTATGATGAAATTGCCCGTAAATTTACCCTGGCAATGCTGGACGTATGGCGCGCAGGTGACTGCCACGGACACGTCTTCGCCTTCCCGAAGTGCGACTTCCACATTAACGAGGATACCCTGACCGATCCGAAACAGTACGAAATACTCGAATACGCCTGCCAGATTGCCAGCGAGAATGGCGTTCCTTACTTCATCTTTGACCGGGACGAAATCACGCTCTCGGCCTGCTGCCGTTTGCGCACGACGATAGACGATAATTACATGATCCTCCATCCTGAAAGTATGCGTTTCTGCGGATTCCAAAACATAACGATCAACCTGCCACAGGCGTCATACCGCGCCGGAAAAGGCAATTGGGAAGCGCTGAACAAGGAAATCGACAAGGGCATCGAGATCGCCATAAAGGCACATCTCCAGAAAAAAGCGTTTGCGAAGGAATTGATGTCAAGCCCGGAAATGCCTCTGTGGGAAATTGGTAAGACGGCAAGAGATGGGCGTCCGTATGTAGACTTGGAGGCATCAACGTATATCGTAGGTATTCTGGGCTTAAACGAGTGCCTGCAATTTATGACGGGACGGGAATTGCACGAAGGTGATGATATGATCAAGCTGGGATTACGGGTCATTTCCCACATGTACATGCGCGTTAAAGAGGCGGGAAAGAAGTATAAGCTGAAGTTCTCCCTGGAGGAATCCCCTGCCGAAAGCGCAAGCAGAAGGCTGGCAAAGGTCGATCTCAGGAACTATCCGGAAGCCATACACATGGTAAAGGGAAACATCGAAAGGGACGAGCCGTACTACACCAACAGCGTGCATTTGCGCCCTGACGCCCCGGTGGATATGATTACCAGAATATACCAGCAAAGCAAGTTCCACACGATGATTGAGTCGGGCGCCATTATCCATGCCTTTGTAGGCGAGGAGAGGCCACCGGCATCAAGCATCATTAATCTGGTAATAAAGACCTTTAAGAACACCCAGGCAGCACAGGTTACCATTTCCCCTGAGTTTACCATTTGCAACGACTGCAAAAAGGTCACGCAGAAGCTTACCGAGGTTTGCGCGCACTGCGGTTCCAGAAACGTATACGGCGTCTCAAGGATTGTCGGATACTTTAGCCGCATTAACAACTGGAACAAGTCCAAAATCGGTGAGCTGGCCGATAGGCACAAGGGCAACTATACGGTAAGCGATTTTATACCGCAGTCTGAAAAATTTGCCGCAGAACATTGCGGAACGAAGTGCTGATAATAAGTTACATAAATTCACCGAAAAGCCGCTTAAGCCGTTTATACGGTTTAAGCGGCCAAAACGGTATGGGTGTTAAGTTAAGCGATTCTTGGATTGCAGCGACAACCTTGTTTGTCCGGGCATGGTGACCAACAACGGTTTGAAAGCTACAGGAGATGTGGCAGGCCGCTGTCCACCGCCGGCGGGAGACACGTTGGATGCACACTATCAAGGGCTTAATGGTAATTACTAATTCCTTAACTTAACACCTATGGATAAAGCGGTTCATAACGTTTTTGTTTTTTAAACGACTTGCATTTTAAAAATTCATAGCCGTCAGTTTCACTTGCCCATCAAACTTTCAAGGGAAAAGCGTGGTAATACCAATCAAGGGATTTATCGAAAACAGTCTTATCGAGTGGGAAGGAAAGATTGTTTCCATCGTCTTCCTGCCGACGTGCAACCTTCGGTGTCCATACTGCCACGCGCCACACCTGATTCAAACACCAAACGACCTTGAATCCATTCCACTCGACGCCGTAATCACTAAAATACGGCAAAACATCGGGTGGCTGGATGGCGTCGTCGTCACCGGTGGCGAGCCGACTTCACACAAGAACCTTGACGCATTTCTGAAGATATTCAAAGACTTGAAAATCCTGGTACGTCTTGATACCAATGGAACCAACCCGCACGCAATCAAAGACCTCGTCGTCCGGAAGCTGGTGGATTGCGTGGCGATGGACATCAAGTCTCCCCTCCGGCAAGACAAACACGATCTGGTTGCCGGTGTATCGTGCAACCTCGAAGACATAAGAAAAAGCATCCACATTATTATGGAGAGCGGCATTGAGTACGAATTTCGCACTACCGTCTGTCCAACCCAGTTGGATGGGGATGATATTGAGGATATCGCCAAAACCATTAAAGGTGCCGGGCGGTATGTTTTACAGGCGTTCAGGCCAAACCACTGCTTAGACACAGACATGTTAGATGTGCAGCCTTATCCGGTAGAGACCATGAGAGTTTTTGCGGCAAACGCCCGCAAATACGTCAACTACTGCTGCGTACGCGGCGAGGAAGGAAAGGTTGCGCAAAGGAATTGGTAAGTTTTATTATAGTTGTTTTTTTTGAAGTTTATGAGGGGGGTGATTGGTATGGCAGGAAAGAAGTGCGGGACTTCTGCAAAGACGTCAAAGTGTTCTGATAAGGCAGTAAAGGCTCCAGCGAAGGCAGCCGCAAAGGCACCGGCAAAGGCTCTGGCAAAGAAAGCAGCAGCAGTAAAGGCTCCGGCAAAGAAAGCAGCAGCAGTAAAGGCTCCGGCAAAGAAAGCAGCAAAGAAATAGTCAGCAGCATATCAGTTATAAGCAGGTAGAAGCAGTCTATATCATAAGAATTTCGTGGCAATACAATCGTGTATGTCGTATATTTATTGAACCAAATTGGTGTATAACGGAGTGGGGGCGTTTCGGTTCATCGAAACGCCCCTTCTGTTGTACTGCAACGCTGCTTTTTTAATAGGTATTTTCACTATGAAACTCAAAAAACTGGAACTGTTTGGATTCAAGTCCTTTGCGGAAAAGACGGAAATCACCTTCGAAGACGGGATTACCGTCATCGTAGGACCGAACGGGTGTGGAAAGAGTAACGTCATTGACGCCATCAAGTGGGTTCTCGGCGAGCAGAGCGTAAAGTCACTGCGAGGCAACGAGATGGCAGACGTAATCTTTAACGGCACGGAAACGCGTCCCTCGCTCGGATATGCGGAGGTCTCCCTCACCATTCAAAACACAAAGGGGCTTCTGCCGCTTGAATACTCGGAGGTTTGTATCACCCGCCGTTTGTACACCTCCGGCGAGTCAGAATACCTCCTTAATAAACAAATAAGCCGGTTGAAAGACATCCGTGAACTTTTTCTGGACACAGGTTTTGGCGCGGACGCCTACTGCGTAATCGAGCAGGGCAATGTGGAGGCTTTGTTGCAGTCGGATATCCACCAGAGGAGAAACTTATTTGAAGAAGCGGCTGGGATAAGCAAGTTCAAAACACGTAAAAAAGCGGCGCTGAGCAAGCTGGAACACGTAGAGCAGAACCTGCTCCGCGTCGGCGACATCGTCGAAGAGCTGCAGAAACAATTGCGCTCCATAAAAATCCAGGCATCCAAGGCGCGGCGGTACCAGGAACACGTTGAACAACTTAAAAAATTAAAAGTCGGTATTTCACTAAAGAACTATCGTGACTTTCAGGCAAAGATGACGGACGTTCTAGGATTGCTTGCCGACGTGGAGAAGCAAAGCCAGGCGGCAGCGGACGGCTCCGGTGAACTCGAAATGCAGATACAGGGAATTGAGGCATCCATAGGACAACTGGAACAGCAGCTTGCCCAGATGAAGACCGAGAAGATATCCCTTGAATCTCATATATCCAAAAATCAGGACCGGGTAAAATACGACTACGAACGTATCCGGGAACTGGAAATACAACGTGAAAAACACACGGAACAACGACAGCGACAGGAATTGCGTATAAACGAGACGAATGCCAGGATTACCGAAACCGTGGAACTCCTCAATGCGTTAGAACAAGAGATTATAAAGTACGTGGACATGCAGAAGTCGAAGGAGACGGAGTTGAAACAGGTAATCCTCGAATGCGACCTCCTGTACCAGGGCATGGAAGAAAAAAAATCAGAGGTCATCACCTCCCTCCAAAGGCAATCCAGCCTCCAAAACGAGCTTGGCAGCCTCTCTACCGGGAACGAAACCCTGAAAAGCAGAAAGGCGCGGCTTACCAAAAGGCAGGATGAAATCAACGCAATCACGGACACCCTGACGTTAAAATACGAGGATGCGCTGAAAACAAAAAGCACCCTTGATGAAGAATTTGTCGGGCTGGATGGAAGATTGTCCGCCTCAAGAGGGCGTATTCAGGAACTGGTGAGCATGGCGCGTTCGCTGGATGATCAAATCAATCAGCAGAAGCAATTGCAAAGTAGTAAAACCTCTCGCTACGAAGTCCTCATGGATTATGAAACCCGCTCGGAAGGCGTTGAGGCCGGGGCAAAGGCGATTTTGGAGGCATCAAGAAAAGAAGGTTCCACGCTCAAGGGTATACGCGGCATGGTCGCCGACCTCATCAAGGTAGACTTGCAGTACGCCCCGGCAATTGAAACGGCATTGGGCGAGCGGGTGCAGTGCATCATCACTGACACAACGGAAGACGCCGTAAATGGACTTGCATTCTTACAAAAAAACCAAAAAGGCCACATCGTATTCCTCCCCTTAGACCGGACGGCAGGCCGTGCCTCCAACCCTGAAGAACTCCTGCAAAAGCCGGACGTTTGTGGTATTGCAAGCAACCTGGTGAGCGGACCGGACGAAGTCCGCAAAGCAATCGACAGCCTCTTGAGTGCGACCGTCGTCGTAAAAAACCTCGGAGCTGCCTTGTCGCTGGATAGCGTATCCATGCATGTTCGCCGCGTGACGCTAGAAGGTGAATTACTTGAGCCGGATGGCACGGTCGGCGGCGGTAAAAAGCAGGGGCAGGTAGGCATCATATCCCGTAAGAGTGAACTAACGAAGATCGCTGAAGAGTTGGCTATCATCAAGCAAACTCTTGAAAATCTGGTGGAGAACAGGCAGACCATCCGTGACGAGCATACCGAACTCGAAGGTGAAACGACCCAACTGGCAAAGAGGATTGAACAGGTAAAGATACTGAAGATGTCGAAGGACAACGAACTTGCCCAGAACGAGCAGAAACGGGACGAACTCGACGCAGAGAAAAAAATCAACGAAGACGAGATGCAGGAAATCGACGTGGAACTGGAAAAGGCACACTGCCGTGAAATAGTCCTCCAGGAAAAACTCGGCCAACTCAATGATCAGCACAAACAACTGGTGCAGCAGATCGAAGAATCGTCACTGCTGGTAAAAGGAAAGGAATTCCTGAAGAAAAACGCTCAGGACGAACTCACCACCATAAAGGTAGGGTTTGCCCAAAGAGAAGAAAAGAAAGGCGGGCTGAAGAACAGCCTGAACAAGCTTCGCACCGACCTCCGTGAAACGCAGGAGCAGATCGAACACCTGGCTCAAGAGATTGAAAATTGCGGGCAAAAAAGACTGGATGCAGAGGCAGAAATTAAAGCGCTGGAACTCCAGGTTGCTGAACTCCAAATGAAAAAGACCACTCTCGACGGCTCTCTATCCTCACTTAAAACAGAGCTGGAAGGATTTCATGACAAGGTGGAAGAACTCAAGGCAAACCTCGAAGAAAAGCAGATCGCGCTAAAGCAGGCGGAACAGCGCGTACAGGAACTAAAGCTTAAAGAAAACGAGTATCGCATCCGCATGTCAAACCTGGAAGACCGCGTCCGCGAGGAATACCAAATTAACATGGCGGAACTGGATGCAGCCACCGGGGAAATACTGGTAGAGTTAAGCCGTGCGCCCGCCGAAGGCACCGATGCGTCCGGCCAGCCAGTCGATTTCTGGGAGGCCGTTGCCCGCGAGATAGAAGAATTACAGGGAAAGATAGAGCGGCTGGGGAACGTGAACATTGAGGCAATCAAGGAGCAGGACGAACTGGAAATCCGCGAGACCTTCCTCCTGGGACAAAGGGAAGACCTCGACAAATCCCAGCAAGCCCTGAGAAACCTGATCGAAAAGATCAATCACACCAGCAGGGAATTGTTTGAAAAAGTGTTCAACGACATCCGTGCCAACTTCCAGATAATGTTCAGGAAATTGTTCGGCGGCGGCAAGGCCGACATCCTGCTTGAGGAAAACGTGGACATCCTTGAGGCTGGCATTGAGATCATAGCACAGCCGCCAAACAAGGAACTCCGGTCCATCACGCTCCTCTCCGGTGGTGAAAAGGTAATGACCACCGTTTCGTTGCTCTTTGCCGTATTCCAGTCCAAGCCCAGCCCATTCTGCATCCTGGACGAGGTGGATGCAGCCCTTGACGAAAGCAACATCAAGCGGTTCGGCCTCATCGTAAAAGAATTCACCAAAGACACGCAATTCCTCATCATCACCCACAACAAGGTCACCATGAGCGTCGCCGACGTAATGTACGGCATCACCATGCAGGAACCCGGCGTATCAAAAAAGATCGCCGTAAAATTTGAGGAAATTGAACGTAAGGTCGCGTAAACGCTCAGACAAACAAGCGGACTTTCACTCAATCCAATCGACCAGTCCACCTTATCCTGCCCTTCTCTGACAGGGCTTCAGATATTTTGAAAATGCACATTTGCTCCCCTTAATCCAACTTGTAGCATATCAACCCTCCTATTGCAGAATGACAAGATAAATAATCCTGTTATCCTGTCAAAAATTAAGTAAGCGCTTATGGGAATTCACCCCTGGTGTGTATTCCGAGAGTGGCAAGGCTAAAGCCTTGCCCTACGTATAAACAAAGAGGCAATGAATTGCCTGTCTGGTGGCAGTTGCTCATGCGGTACAAGATAATACGTGCATCAGACCTGAAGGTCTGAGCTACACGCCAAGATAATATTGTGCTACCGAAAGTAATGGTTAATTCGCCCGTATCTTCGTCTACGATACCAAACGGA
>CAYHFB010000078.1:0-10917 GCA_964355695.1 uncultured candidatus Brocadiaceae bacterium | reverse complement strand
AACTGTACAACTCGCACGCATTTGACTTCTTAAATTTTAAAAGAACAGGTTTTTTTCGACATGTGACAAGAAATACAATTTTACCTTAATTTGAAAATTTTGCAAGGGAAATATAAAATATCTTTTCACTTCTACTACTTTATCTCAGATAATTTTTTTCCCCCTCGACAACTTTTACTCTTTAAGTTCGGTTATTATACAGCATGAGAATATTAATTCAAGTTAATTTTGTTTTTTTTCAAAATTAGCCAAATTCCAGATACTTTCCCGTTCTTTTATATCTGTTGTATCGGCTCTCAAGGAGGTCTGCAATCGGGACGCCCTTCAGTTCTTTCAGACACCTAACGATATAAGCCTTTATACTATCGGACATTGCCCGGGGATTCTTATGCGCGGCGCCAAGCGGTTCAGGAAGTATCTCGTCGGCCACGCCAAATCTTAATAGATCTTTTGCCGTAAGCTGGAGCGCGGAAGCCGCCTCCGATGCATTTTCCCCATTTTTCCACAATATCGCCGCACAACCCTCTGGAGAAATAACAGAGTAATAGGCAAATTCAAGTATGGCGAACTTGTCGCCAATCCCTATACCCAATGCCCCGCCACTGCCGCCTTCACCGATAACAATATTCACAATCGGCGTTTTCAGCCTGCACATTTTATAAATGTTTTCCGCAATGGCGCAGGCCTGTCCTCTTTCTTCCGCACCGATATCGGGATTCGCGCCCGGGGTATCAATCAGCGTAACAATGGGTAAACCAAACTTTTCTGCAAGCAACATCTTTTGCAGCGCTTTTCTATATCCCTCAGGATTAGGCATTCCGAAGTTACACGCAATACGCTCCTTGGTACTCTTCCCTTTCTGCTGTCCGATGAACAGGAACCTTTCCTGCCCAATAGTTCCTAATCCACAAATAATCGCCTTATCATCCCCAAAATGCCTATCTCCATGAAGCTCGACAAAATCTTCGAGTATCATGCTGATGTAATCAGCCGTCAGGGGCCGCAAGGGATGCCGTGCCAATTTTACGATATCATAAGGCGTCAAACGGGAGCACAGTTTTACGTGCAGAGACTCATGCCTCTCTCTCAACACCTTTAACTCTGAACTCCGATCTACACCATCTTTTTGGCAAGCGCCCTCTATATCTTTTATTTGATGCTCAACCTCCAGCACTAAATTTTCCAGCTCTGCGACGGATTTCTCAACCAAAATAGAACCTTTCTAAAAAACCTATAAGATGCCAACCCTCTTGTCGGTTATTTTAATTTTTTTTAACTACATTTCAAGCAAATAAATCATCGCACATACATAAATCTAACCCAAATTTGCACGACCAACACTAAAAGTATGGCAGATAAATATTCAAAATAACGGTTTACGCCAACGGATATGCCTTCCTCCTGTTCGATTGATTCCGACTCAGAGGTGAATATCCGTTGAAAGAGGCGATTACGCGAAGTCATGTGTTTGTAGTAATGCTTGCGTACATGATTATTCGAAGACTTCGAAAGGAATGGGAGTGTTTTAACCGGACGATGAGGGACAGTCTCGAAAAATTGGCAACCGTTTGTTCGCTGGAAGTATAGGTCAAGGGTCAAAACTCCCGTTGCATGAAAATCCTGCAACCACAAGAACAATTTCGTTAGTTGTTAGAGGCATTAAAAACGAATTTGCTGGAGGTGTTGCTAAAGAGAGACATACGTGTAGTCACAAGAAAAAAAAACTACTTGAACAACAAAAACCACCGTAATATCAGGCATCGCATCTATTTTTGTTTTTTCGATTAGCGTAAACACCTAATGTATAAGGAAACCATTGGCTTTGCGGAAAAAATAGCCGATTGACGTTACGGGACGAATGAGTGCAAAATGGAGGAGAAATCCTCCAAACGTTCCGTAAAGTCCCTTAGATGAGAGAGCATCTCCTTATGCTTTTCGTTCATTTTGCTCAACTTATTTGCAAGCCCTTGCATGATCATGAGGGAAAACTCCTGGCTTTTTGCCACCGCCTCTTTGAAGGTTTTTTCATCCATAAACCATACGACACAATCTGTTAAAGCCTCAACCTCAGCGGCGCGAGGCCGCCCTAAGAGCAAAGAGAGTTCCCCGAAATTATCATTGGGACCTAAAATAGCAAGGATGACTTCTTTGTTGATATACGGTATCTTCTTTTTTATGTTCACCTGGCCTGATTCAATGAGATACATTCCGTTGCCTGCGTCCATTTCGGTAAAGATGATACTGTTCGCCTTGTAAAGCATCTTTTTAGCAGGAATAGTGCTATCCTTCAGGTATTTCTCTATAAAACTTTTCATAAAATGTCACTCCTACCGTTTTTCCATAGGGACTATAGATGACTCTGTTGATTAACTGTCTTTTTCACAACACACGATACCATATACAGCACAGCGTATGTCTTTACGTGTTGCATGCTGTAAGCTAATTCGTTTTCCAGAGACTTTATCAACAGAGTCGTAGATGGGTTAAGCAGAGCAAACCCATCTACACCTATTTATTGATTTTTTCCCAAGGTGCGAATGTAGTCAACAATGGCTGCTATCTTGCCTTTATCCAAGGTACGCCCCCAGGGTGGACACAGAATTTTACCGTCCTGATCCCTGGCGCCGTCCGCAACAGCCTTGCAGAACGATTCGCTACTAACGAACTTCGTAACGGCTGTTAGGTCTTTCGGCCTTGGATCGAGGTTAAAGGCATTAAACCCGTCTCCCTTCCCCTCTTCCCCATGACACACCATGCAATATTGCTCATAATACACCTTTCCTGCAAGTTGTGTGTTACTACGCCCCTTGGCAACGCCGGACAATGCCACGCCCAGCGGATCAGTAACATTTGTCCTTTTTCCAGAGCTAGAAGAAAACGCCTTCGGACAAAACAGGAAAACAGTAAAAAAAAAGGATACCACTAAGATGATCGAGGTTGAGGACATGCGTATTTTGGGCTGAATTGTTTCTTGTGTTTTTTCTCTCATCTCAACCTCCTTGTAAATTGGACTCCAGCGGCTTATTTGTGTTCACACGCAAGGACACGGGCGCCGTGTCCCTACTTTGAATTTCCTTAACATTTCATGGGGTATTTACCCTGCCACCCAAGCTAACACGTTTCTCTTTTTTCGTTTCTCTGCAACTCGAGAGGTAGGCGGCCAAGGCCCTGGCATCTTCTTCTGAAAGGCCATAATCCGGCTGGATAGACCAAGGCTCGTAGTATCGGGGATTTTTTATAAAGGTATAAATCCAGCCCGCCGTTAGCCTGTCCCCTACGTTAGTCAGCGGAGTTCCCACATAGCCACCTCCTTTACCCATGATATGGCAGGAGCGACATCCATATTTATTAAAAAGGGTTTGCCCCTTGGCAATATCATCTTCGGTAAACGTATCCTCCAAGTCAGGGGTACTATTATCCACCATTACGGTAGAAAAAAAGTTAACAAGGTATTCAGCCTCTTTGTCACTCATCTTGAGGTTTACCATTCTTTCTTTTAATATTGGCCTCAGGCTGTAAGGCAAGCCAAAATAACCACGAAGCCACTCCTTTTTGACCTCGCTACCCTCTCTCTCAAGGGGATGCATGGAGACCCAACCGCCCTTGCCATATACGACATGACAGCTCCGGCATCGGTACTTGTCCACGATCTTACCAAATTCTCCGGGTAGATTAGGATAGCCCTCACGGCCAGGAAGAGAAGCCATGTATTGAGAAGGCATGTCTTCCCCCGTGTCACTCAACAACGCTACAATAGCGGCAGCCATCTCCTCATCTGTTATAGGAAAGTGAGGCATCTTTGCTTTCTTCTCAAGCAATGCTGGGTCTTTCAACCTCATAAATACCCAGTTTCCTATGTATTTATCAACATCCTGCACCGAACCCCAATTGAGTCCATCCTCATCCCTGGAGGCCAACGCCGTGAGGTCAGGGGCAATCCTTCCCTGTTCAATACCGGATTTTGTATGACAGCCGGTACAACCGGATTCCATAAAGACCTTTCTACCCTGATTGACTAACGACTCTGGATCTTTATCAACACCCGGAATGCTTTCGAATTCGTCGGGTACTTCAAGCTCGCTTCCCTGAAACTCTGCCCATAGATATGCAACGACATCGTTGAGTTGTTGCCCTGAAAAGTTAAACTGCGGCATCTGCGTCTTTGGTTGGAAGTAATGGGTGTTTTTTATCCAACTATAAAGCCACTCTTTGCTCACTTTAGAAGTAATCCCTGAGAGTTCAGGGGCTAAATATCCCCCTTTCCCCTCCACAAGGTGGCAAGTAACGCACCTTGATTCACGGAATAGCAAGCCGCCAGCCTCAGCGTCCCCCTCCTTAGCCGGCATTTGAACAGCAGCATCATCCTTATCGGCCATTAAAAAGGCCTCCAGGGCAAGTATCTGCTCTTTGGAAAGGTCAAACTTTGGCATCCTGGACCTCGTCAATCCCTCCGCAGGGTCGTACTCTCTGGGATTTGAGAGCCACCGGAGAAGCCATGCGCGGTTTACCTTGCTGCCCAGCCTGTCAAGGGAAGGACCAATCTTTTCCTGATTTTCATAGAGACGCACCTTGTGGCACCCCGAACATCCGGCCTTTTCTATTACAGCCCTGCCTTTCGATAGAAGGGGGGCAAAAGGAACTTCTTTGTCCAGGTGGCATTTGCCGCAGGAGGATTGGACGAGATATCGGGGGAGTATGGCCTTTTGCCACGGCCTGTCAAGCCCGCGCAGGGGGCGGTGTGCAGCATTTGTGTAATCAGTGGAAAGCCCTTGTCCCTCATGGCAAACGGTGCAGCCGAATTTTCCGATATCATGCCACTGAAGATATTTTCCCGGATGTCCCCGGTAAGGGTTCTCCTGTGCTGCAAGGCTCTCGTCTTCTATGCCCGCGTGGCAGGTCGTGCACCGGTCCACCCTGCCTAGCGCGTCAATCTGTATCTGTTGTATTTTTATGGGCGTAGTAATGACCTGCTCACGCACCATCTTCATTCGGGCAAGGGTCTCCTCGTGCTTTGCCTTTGTTTTACCTTGGGCGGAAGACAGTTCTAACTCCAGAGTATGTATCTTTTCTTCAATGGCCTTTGTCTGCAATTGTTTGACGACGCTCTGGTGGCGCATCCATTCCCGGTCGTATTCCTTTATGCAAAGGACAACCATGGCTACCGCCAAGGCTGTTCCTATCACGGCAAACCAAATATAATGTATCGGGGCTAGTGTTGATTTATCCATCCTTTTCCCTTTTTAATTATTTGTTTTATGTTAAGTGTTACCCATGTCGTTTGTAATCAAAAATAACACCTCAGATGCTAAACCAAGGGGTGTGAATAATATATTTGATGTCAAATATAAACCGTAAAGGTATCTTCCCGACGAAGGCAAACATACTCAACACAAAGAACATGGCAACGTAATAGTGAGTAGGCCCTACTACCCGATAAAAATTTCGGGCAAAGAAACCAGGAAGCCACATCCCCAGCGCGTAATATACCAGTACTCCCGGTATCCCAATGTAGTTGGGTAAGACGTATGTGCCTTTCGAAATAACGGGTTTGTGGATTTCCCATGACTCCCAAGGCATGTAAAGGAGCCAGCTAGGTCCCCGGAAATAGCATCCGAAGATTATCAGCCCGAACCAGATCACAATTCCAACCGTGAACATGGTAACGGCGAATTTCCGTTCTTTGAAGCAGTAAACGCCAACACCCTTCGGGTTTCTGTCCATGAAAGGTATCGCCATAAGCCCCACAATAATTAAACTGGGTATTACTACTCCCGCTATCCATGGGTCAAAGTACACGAGCATCTCCTGAAGCCCGACGAAATACCACGGTGCCTTGGCAGGATTCGGGGTCTTAGTCGATGTGGCAATCTCTTCCAACGGGGCGTTCATGACCATTGAAAGAATAATCAGCACCAGACTTACCAGCATCAAGGCAATAAATTCCTTGAAAACAAGGTGGGGAAAGGTAAGGATTTTCTCCTGCTTTTTGAGCGCATCCGCCCCCGCTTCTTTCGGTTTTGCCGACGTTCCTTTGGGATTTGTTTCAGTTTTTTGTTCTTGCATAGCTTCTAGCCTATAGACCTGAAATAACCTAATGTACAGGTTGGTGTTGGGTTTCACTTACGTTCAACCCAATCGACTCAACTTAAAATGGCTGATCAATTTAACCGTGTATTGAATAACAAATGCCGAACAAGGAATTTCGAATTACGAGGTCTTCTTATCCACGTCAGTCGATATCCTTCGACATTCATTATTCCTTGTTCGTTATTCGATATTGGATTCCACGACAATCGGCGCAACATTATCACCTTCGTATCACAACGGACCTGATATCCCTCCATCCTTCCTCACCCGCCAGAAGTGGATACTCATAAGCACAACGGCTGCAAGGGGCAGGCCAATACAGTGGAGGACGTAAAATCTTAACAGGGTGTTTTCGCTGATAACCACCGAGCCTCTGAGGTAGAAACACATATCGTTCATTTCTGACAGGATACGAAAAGGCCCCTCTGCCCCTAAAACGGGGGTTGCCTTTGCCATGTTGGTTCCTACCGTCACTGCCCAGAATGCCAGTTGGTCCCAAGGCAGGAGATATCCGGTAAAACTCAGTAGGAGGGTAAGTACAAGGAGGATAACGCCAACGCACCAGTTGTATTCTCTCGGAGGTTTATAAGAACCCGTATAAAACACCCTGCACATGTGCAGGATTACCGTAAGAACCATGCCGTGCGCGGCCCATCGGTGCATGTTTCTCAAAAAAAGCCCGAAGGTAACGGCAAACTCCAGGTCTTTCATGTCCTGATAGGCATACTGAACGGTGGGGCGATAGTAGAACATAAGAAGAACGCCGGTAATAGTCTCAACGACAAAGAGAAACATGGATATTCCACCAAGGCAGAAGGTATATTTTACCTTCAGTGCATGAGGCCGTACCTTTATGGGGTGAAGGTGGAAGAGGCATGTATTTAAAATGGTGAGGATGCGGTTTCGTTCCGTATTGGGCCAGCCCTGGCGGAAAACAGAGAGCCAAATCTGCGTGTGGACAACCCAGTCCACAAGCCGTTTCAATAGTGTTATCATAGTTTTCCCTTAAATTTAAGCATTCGGCAACTTATAGCAGCGAAGTGGCAAGGCGCACCTTGCCACTACATACGCGCAACCGAGACGGGTGCGCTACCTGTTTGAAATTCCTATTCACTAATCAGGCACTCATACCGGTAACAAAAATTGTCCCTTCTCTCTCACTCCAACCTTATCTTCTTTTAGCGATTTGTCGATTACAAGCTGTCCGTCCGGTGCATAACTGATAGCCACCCTAAAAAGGGGGCTGGGGGCTGGCCCTCCCACCACGTCTCCATCCAGGTTGTAATTGCTCCCGTGACACGGGCATTTAAACAGACGCTCTTCCTCTATCCAGTCAGGAATACAGCCCAAATGCCTGCAAATAGCCAGGAAGGCGTATATGCCCCGCTCTGTCCTTACTATCCATACCCCTTTATCCTTCATCCATCTGGTACTGACCTTGCCAACGGGATACTCATCGGGAAAACCAGCCTTAAACCTGCTGGAGGGGCCAAAGAGTACCTTGGGTTTAAAGAAGTCCACCACGGTAAGCAGCCCGGCTACCAGGCAAAAAAACAGAAAACCTGCCCATCCTACAACGAGCAGAAAACCGCGTCTAGCAGGCTTGTCAGGCACGTCCGTTGGTGCTTTTTTATCGGTAGATTCCATAGCCTATCACTTTGAAAGAACCTCGCTGGTAGAAGCTTCCGGATTTACCATCACTTTTTCAATTCCATGTCAGCCTGAATGGACTGTCCATTATTAACAACTATTTGCCTTGGCTTCCCCTTGTATTTTTTATTCCATACCAGCAGGTTATACGAGCCGGGCGGGATGTCTTTAATGGTGTAACTCCCATTTTCATCCGTTACAGCAAAGAATGGGTTCTGGAGTACCACCACATAACCTTCCATCTCCGCATGCACATTACAAAGCAGCACGGCTGCGCCCAATTGTTGAAAAGTATAGGTTTTCACCTCACCGGGAGGCCAGGTGCCCAGATTGAATTTCTCTGCTATTTTATCCGGGGTAAAAACATTATGGAGCACGTTGTCGTAATTGAGAAACGCCACTGCGGTGTTTGCCACAACGGGCAATACGTGGGGAATAAAAACCAGCCCCTTCTGGTTTATTTGCGCACCGGCGGTAGGAGACCAGTTTCCAGGCACGTTTTCAACGTACACCACACAATCTTTCTTGAATTTGGGCAGTGGCACCGTTATGGTACCGGTAACCGTTCCCCCGTCTGCGTGGCTAACTCCCACGGTTACGGCTAAAGTAAGAGATACTGATAGTAATGTCATGAAAGCGGTACAAACTATTTTTCGAATTTTCAGCATGGATAGTCAATCCTCCGTTTTGGCAGTGTAAAAATTTTATGGCTACGGGTAATTACTTCGTTTTTTATTTCCTTATAATGCTATTTTCACACCCATCTGGTAGATTTCGTCGTCAATCCCCGGTGGAGCATCTCCATCTGCAAAGGCTGCCCCAACAGTGAATTTCACGTTTGCCCTGAAGAGGACAGTAATGTCCGTGCTGTAGGTGTTAAAACTGTTGATGTCCCCAACGCTGTAAGCAGGATTCATGTTCTCAAGTCTGACGGCTGGGATAATCCATGGTAAGGCCACCCACCTGAGTTCGGCAGTATAGAGGTCTGCATCAAAGTCCCGGCCACTTTCACCACCGATGGTTACATCACCGGCAGTATTATCTCTGAAATAGGTCGCCGCCCCAAAGAGGTTAAAATTCCCCCAATAGATATCGGCCTCCGTACCATATCGCCAAAAATGATTTCCGCTGCTATGCCAACTGGTTCTCTCACCAACGTCAGGGTCATTAAAGTACCCGGAATTACCCCGGTAAAGAAAACTAGAAAGGGTTAGGGACTTTTCCTGCCAGTTTTCCGTGGCCTTTTGGGAATCCTTTACCGTACCGCCCCCAAGCACACCCATTCCACCAATCTTGTAGGCAACGCGTGCGTAAAAGTCCTTGCTATTATTCATATCAAATGCACTTTCACCATCAGGAATGTCGCTTCCTAAATCATCTGGATCATACGCATCCCCAGAACGCTCACCATTTACAACGCCAGCCGCCCACGTAAGGCCTCCATTCCCCTTTGGCCCATTCAAGCCACCAAATAATTCCACCCCATTCTGATAAGGGAAAAACGTAGTGAAATTGGATGCCGGTGCGGTAGACCAAGTGCTAAACAGGTACCGAGTTGTACCAATAATGGATAGATGTTGAGACCTAGGTGTTGCACGGGGTTCAAACCTTCCGAATTCGATGTTAACAAGTCCCTTTTTCTCAAACAGTGTCGGGCTGTAGACAATATATAAACGCTCCACATGTGTCTCGCTCCCCCTTGCCGATCCCTCGTTCTCATATAATGGCGCAGCTCCAAACCATGAAAAACTTTCTCCTAGCGTTCCGCCCATTAATAATTCTAACGCCCCAATACCATCAAAAGCTGTTTTACCTTTATCGTACTTTGGGTTAACTATAAAATTTGATTCAATCTGTAAAGATACGGGAGGTACGGAAGTTATCGTAGAGGGCCATATACTTTGGGGAAACATCTTTTTCCATCCCTCTCCACCGAACGCAACAGGGGGTTCCTTTACGTATACCTCATCATCATCCGGGAATCGGTAACCGTTGTCTTTAAAGGCTTTTCCAAAGGAATTGAGGGCGGGAAATGTCGCCCAGTGGCAGGTTTGGCAGGCAGTTTGGTACTTCCTGGCAAAAACGGGTATGGCCTCCGCGCTCCTTGGATAAAATAGTCCGGCAACGACGGACATAAACACAAAGCACATAAGCGCAAGCCTTACAAAACAATTCATAACCTTTTCTCCTTTCCAGCCTTTTTAGGGTGCCTGGTAATGATGTCAAAATCTACTACAATATCAAACGAGACTGATTCTCAATCTCAGTCGTTGACAGAATACATAAAGAGAAAGAATTTGTCAAGGGCTTTAATTATTTTCAGTGCAATCTGAGGTTCTGGCCTCTGAGTCAGTGTAGAATCAACCCAATGACAAATCAAAAATAATATCCACCTCGTTTTTAACCTTCAGCGTTCCAAATAAGGCCTTAAAAGGTTTTATCCCGTAATCTTTTTGAGAAAGAGTAACCTTCCCTTTCAAATCTTTTCCGTTAGTAGTTTTTGCATCAAATTCTATGGGTCTGGTAACACCGTGTAGGGTTAAATCCCCTTTCACGCGATAAACATCGTTATTTCCCTGAATACCGGTGGAATGGAAACTAATTGTGGGATATTTTGCAGGATGGAGCACATCCTTGGAAGTGGCATCTTCAATATCTGCCTTGTCTTTTTCTTTTAACGCCTCGTTCTGGCGTAATCCATCCTTCATGGCACATATTACTTTGAGAGAATTCGCCTGAATTTCAGCTTGTACACTTGCAGAATCAGACCCGGCAGGTGGGATATTGAGATTAACGGTGAAATGAGTAACATCTATCAAAAGGTCGTGCGCGACTGCGCTCAGGAAACCTTCTTTATACGTGTAGATAAACAACTTCGATGAATTTGCGGTCAGTTTATAATTGCCATCTTGTAATGCCATGTACACCTCTCCGTTTTAATAACTACATTTTGCACGTAGGTTGCTTCAAACGATGATTGGTTCTATACTGCATTCGGCTATTTACACACGACATCTACAAAATTTTTAAGTATCTGCACAAATCATAGAGCAAACCGGATACCATGAGGTACTGTAATTTATGCACCGTTGAAGAAATCATCCATTAGTGACATACGGTGTAAGGAATGAAAGAAATATTTTACTTGAATTCACCCTCACTCTGTGTCGTAAAAATAGT
>CAYHFB010000077.1:1986-10971 GCA_964355695.1 uncultured candidatus Brocadiaceae bacterium | reverse complement strand
GTCACTCAACCCAACCAACCCAGCTACCCGGCATTTTCACACTTTATGAAAAGCGCTATCGCTTGCAATTGCGTTTTTAGCCTCGCCAACCACTTCTTTTGTGATCTCAGAATAGCCTTTTTCTATGGCGTATTTTTCGATTCTTTTCCTGACCACTTCCCGGACAAATGAGGGTATCTTTTCCGTTTGTTCCTGAGCCTCGCGCGTCCAACTAACGGTGACGCCGGTTGCCACGGGGGTTTCTTCCCACACTTCACGTTTGCCCGCGAGGTGGTTTAGGAATTCTTTGCCGATCCTTGCTTCTTTGGGCGCGGCAGCCGCGGTCGCACCGTGGGAAACGGATACGCCTCTCGACTCAGGAGATACCTCGCTGGTACCATGGAGGGAGCCTTCGCCGGTAAGTAATATGTTGCACGGAGCTAATCTCAACAGGTTTTCGGCGTTACTGCCTATGTCCAGCCCGTTTGTGCTATGAACACCCGTTCTACCCAAGATCAGCATCGCCGGTTTTTCTTGCTCTACGTACTGCAATATTTTGCTATATGGCTTGCCATCCATAAGCGTCGTATTTATCTTAATTCCAGCGCTTACAGCCAGGCCGCTTACCTTGTCGAGGTGGTTCTGATAAATCTTTGCCAGCCCCTTGTCTATGATCTCCTCGTGGAGCGTCTCCTGCTCCTTAAATTTGAAGACCTGCCCCGCCTCTTTAGACAGTACGGTCGCAATGCTCTCGAAGGCGACACGATGGTAATGCGGGTCAAACACCGAAACCGCCGACAACGGCATGTCAAAGGATTTGGTAAATTCAATTGCAGCTTTTGCGCCGGATAATGAAAGTGTGCTTCCATCAACGCCAACAACGACGGAACCATCCATCTTGTTATTTTTGACGATTAGGACGTCCGTGTTTATCCTGCGAACAACCCGCTCACAAACACTGCCGATGACGCTTCCTCTTACCGCACCCAGCCCGACAACACCCATTATTACCAGATCATAGCCGTTCTTTCGCACTTCGCTGACAAGCTCGTGGTAATTTTTACCTTCAATCAATAAACCTTCGTGCGGTACGTTTGCTTCCAGGCACTTTTTCTTAAACACGTCAAGGTAAGAATCTGAAATCAGTTTCAGACCCATATTGATGAGGGAACCGTGCAGGTCGCGCTGCCGTTGAAGTTCTTTTTCGTCCTGATATTGCGGTGGTAGCCCCTTTTCCATGTCACGGAATCTCTTCTGATGGAGCGATGCATCATATACATGGCATCCGACCAGCTTCGAGCCAGACTTTTTGGAGAAGGCTATACCGATGTTAATACAGGCGTTTGAATGCAGTGAATTGTCTATCGCAACTAATATTTTTTTGTACATAGAGAGGATATCTCACTTCAAAGATTGTGTGTTAGGAGACTTTTAATCGTGTAGCGGAAATTCATGGATTGCAGATGGCGGCGCAGTTTGAGGGTCTAAATGTAAATGGCCTATAGCGGCTTTTGTTTGTTTTTGTACGTAGGGCAAGGCTTCAGCCTTGCGACTGTCTGAATACATACCAAGGATTGCAACCCTAAAGGGTCGCCCTACTGTTGTTTTGAAATTCCTATACGTTAAAATAGGTATTTGGCGACTTTTTTGTATTCACGCGTGGGGACACGGGCACCGTGTCCCTACACCAACTCGTTCCCAAGCTGGAGCTTGGAAACGAGTATACTAATTCGCTACTTTGACTCGCGACCCAGCTTTTTCCACTCGCTGATCGCGCCACCCGCCAAAGCAACGGTAATAACAATTACAAACGCCCACCGCATCATTGATTTGAAACCGCTATCCTTGACCGCTTCGACAACAGCCTCTTTTTTTGCCACAACAGCGGTTGCGGCTGCTTCTGCGGAAAACGAGCGAATGTGTGACACTATCTCTTTAATCCTTTTTTCTGGGATTGTCTTTCCCCACGGCGGGCAGAGATTGGATTTTTCAACTGACTTCGAACCGTCGGTTATTGACTTCATAAGCTGATCGTCCGTCCTCTTTTTCATGTATACAGCGTCACAAAAGTTTCGAGGCTTCGGTTTTAGGTCAATAGTGAAAAACGTTCCGTCGCCTTTGCCTTTTGGTCCGTGGCATGGAGAACAATAGTATTCATACGTGGCCTTTGGCGTAAGCAAATATGCCTGCTCGCGCGGGGACACATCCAGAGCCTTCGCACTGCCGCATACCCCAGCACTTCCAAGGGCCGCTACAAAAACAGAGATTATCGTCTTTTTATCAAACAAAAAATATCTCATTATTTCTTACTCGCTTTCTTCTGCACATGGTCTACCAAAAAACCTACCAAAGCCTTCAACTCATCATCAGATAAACCAAAGTTCGGCTCCACGGCTTGAGGGTTTGCCTGCTGTGGGTTCTTCAGATGGTAGAGTATGTATGGCTGCTGCAGCCTATCGCCTACCGTTCCCAGGTTAGGGCCAACGACGCCGCCCCCCTTCATGCCCTCAGCGTGGCAGGTATTGCAGCCTTTTTCGTAAAACACCTTCTCACCGGCTGCAACAACTTCAGGAGCAGGTTCCCCCGTAATTCCGGCTGCGGGCAATGGCTCCTTCGTAATTAAACTTTTTTCCATAAAATCCGTCGCCGACTTCGCCTCGTCTGCCGTCAGGTTAAACTTAGGCATCTGCTGGCTCAGAGGGCGAATTATATCGGGCGCTTGTAAAAAATCACGCTCCCAATCCATCCGAATCTTGCTGCCGACCATGGTCAGGTTTGGCGCGTATGAGCCGCCCTTATCCTGTATGCGATGACAGGTGAGGCAACGCACTTCGTAAAGTAATTTATCAAAACCGGCCAGAACCTGGCGGTTTTTGTTTATCACCGGCATCACCTCCTGTATTCCCTTGATGTCGTGGCAAACAAAGCACCTCGCCCTCTCGATAACGTCCTTACCTTTTTCGATGAGCGCGGCGTCTTTTCTAATCGTTTCGAATTCTTTTGCCGTCAGCACGCTGGCAGCAGGCGCAGCACTCTTAGCGCCCTTGTCGCCTTCTTCATCGTCTACTTCTTCGGGGATAAACTGCGTATCGCGCATGACAAACTCAACTACCCCGCGCAAATCACTGTCATTGAACCGGAACTGGGCCATCATGGTATCAGGGAAATGTCCCTTTGTGTCACGAAGCCAGTCATATAACCAATTTCTATTAATCTTGGTGGTAATCGCACCTAAATCAGGGCCAACACCCACGTTTCCGCCGAGACCTTTGATCGGATGGCAAATCGTGCAACGCGCACGACCCCATACGCCCTTGCCACCATTGAAAACCTTATCCATCTTGTCATACTCGTCTTCAGAGAGGGCATCTTCTTTTTTCAGGAGATAGGCGTCCCACGCTACTTGCGGTAATTCCTTTTCATTGATGCTGCCCAAATAGGCTATAACGGCCTTTATCTCTTCAAAATCAAGACCGAGATTCGGCATCTTTGCATTAGGCACCACCTTTTTGGGGTCAGCAATCCACCTCGATATCCATTCAACTTTTGCTTTATTGATAACGTTGGTTAGCGGCGGACCGTTTTTGACCCTCTTGTAAGGATCTTCAAGATCAATCGGAAGCTGTGACCATTGCTCAGGAAGACGATACTTCTTATCCAACTCCAGAAAAAGCGCGTCAATCTTCCGCTCTTGGGCGAAAACTACGCCCGTCGGGAGCTTCCACGGCAGACACGTCACCATCGTTACAATACTTATTGTATATAAAAGTACGCCAGGCCTTAACCTCATAACAACTCCTTAACTAGTTATAATTTTCTATTCCTCTTCTTCGTCAAGTGTTGGCGGGAATCTGCGTAACCTTGCCACAAACCACATCTGAACACTCGCGCCAATGACAATAGCTATCAATACGTATGC
Organism: uncultured candidatus Brocadiaceae bacterium; assembly: GCA_964355695.1. GTDB lineage: Bacteria > Planctomycetota > Brocadiia > Brocadiales > Brocadiaceae > JACVXV01. Next base: position 7,073 of record CAYHFB010000077.1, on the reverse strand, counting down.
AAAAACCGTCTTCGGTACAGGCTTCTCCAGTACAACATAATACCAGGAAGAAATTGATTTTTGGCCGCCAAAATCACTATTAGATCCATCCCAAACCGCAAACGCCAGAGGGATCAGTTTACCGATTTCAAACTGAATGTCGTTCTTCACGTCCTCAGTCTTCAGCGCCCTCTTCACAAGAACCGTCCAACGTCCGTTCTTGTAAACGCCTTTTCCCGTAACGCCCTGGCTTTCAGCCGGTTGGGTGGTAATATTTTTGAATCCCTTGGCATTCATCTCTGTAAAGATTCCAGCCTCGGTCTCCGGCGCTGCCGCTATCGCCCCAAAGCCTTCCTGCCAATGAGCCTTCCAACGCCACAAGTTTACCGTACCGGATGAGTCGCCCATTGCAAAGTAGGGCTTCTTCAATGATTCCGGTATTTTTGTCGGAAATTGCAATGCTACCGAATCCCTAAACAACTCTTCTTGCCTGTTCGTAGCATCGTCCCACTCAACCAAAAAGACTATGTCGCTGTTGGAATATAAGGCTTTGACCATCACGGCTTCAGCAGTCGGCGTCCACAACCTCGGACTGGCGATGATTTGCCCGGCCAGCGGAACCTCTACGCCAACCAGTTTATCCCACACCTCATCCGTCGGCTCAGAGGGCAGTTCTCCGATCTCTAACAGTTTGACCTTAACAACAACATCAGACGCCATAGGCCTGCTTATGCTTTTTACGTAATGGGCTAAGTGCCAACGGTCTTCGTCCGGCAGCTTTTCCAGGTACGAACCCATCGGGGTCTCATTAAAACCCGTAGAAATCGTCCGGTAGATATCCTCTGCCGTATTGCCGCCTTTAAAGAGCCACGATTTGGACAAATCCCTTGCCCTGTACGGCAAGTTCCACTCGGTTTGCAAGGCAACGGTTAACGGACCATTGCCCCTGCCGTCATCACCATGACATCCATAACACTTGACCTCCTTGAACAGTTCTTCTCCCCGTTTTACGCTATCAGGAGTCGATAACACACTCCCAACGCTAACTACCGTTGGAGAGCCATCCTTTTTAAACTGTTCATTAAAGGTCTTGATGTAGTAAAGAGCCTGCCACCGCTCCACCTCGGAAATCGTACTCCAGAAGGGCATAGCCGTACCTTCGATACCGCTTGTAATAATCCGGAACAAGTCTTCATCGGTAGGAACGGAGCCGAAGGTGGTAGAACGCACCTTGTACTCGTTTCTGGTGAAATTCCTCGGTTTCGGGAACATAGTCCTTGCAGCAGGGCCGTCTCCGCCGCCTTCGATCCCGTGGCAGTACCAGCACCTCTTTTCGTACACCTTCTTGCCGTCCGCTACGGCCTCCGGCGTCTCCGCCGGTTTCTGCGGCACTTCGTGTTTATACGTTCGAAACAATTGAGACGTCTGCGCTGATATCTCAGCGCTTCCGGCTGAAAAACCAATACACGCCCCAATAAAGGCAAAAACAACTAAGTTACTCTTACATGCTTTTATCATAGTATTTATTTGCTCTTCTATCCATTGCCGTTTAGAAATGTAACGTCAAAAAATTTACACCCACACTGATGTGCGCGCCGCACAACACTATTCCGCCTTTTCACGCTGACGGGGAACAACGCCTGCCGTATCATACTCACCCATAATAATCTTCCAAACCTCATCGTCTTTCAGATCATCTTTCCAGGAAGGCATGGCAGAATCCCAAGGCGTTGATTCAGACGGAAGGCCTGGAGCGCCTTCTTTAATACGCCAAAAGGCGTAACTTTCCACAACCGTACCAATCGTTCCCGGGTCCTGGAAGTTTATCGGCCTTAAGCGGAAGGAATTTGCAAACGGCCCGTTGCCATCCGCCTTTGAACCGTGACAGGGACGGCAATAGGTCTGGAAAAGTATCTTTCCTTCCTCGACACACCGCCGCTGCGTTTCAGCGTCTTTCTCACGGTAGGGGTTACTCTGCTTTTCATATTCCTGCGGCAAGGTTGGGTGCTGAATACGCAACTCAACCGGTGACGCCACGCCCGGAATCGCCCCCGAATACACAAACCAGCCAATAAGCAAAGGAAACGCTACAAACAATAGCTTCTGCAACACAAACTTTAACGCTGGCCCCCTGTCAGGCAACAGGAAACTCACGAAATCTACCAGCTTTTTGTCGCTCGTCGTGGCATACACCAAACCAGCCAGCACGCCCATAATTATATACCACATCATCAAGGTGCTTGGCGTCGGCATGGGGTGATCTTTTGCCATCAACACCTGAAAAACCTTTGGAGAAACATATTTCAGGAAACAAAAGAGACAGATGACAGCCAAAATTACCCATATCATCAAAAAGTTACTGCGTTTTTTAGACATTCGTTAACTCCTAACTAGTAATTCAGTCGCATACACCACAACATCATGGTTTTACTTCAAACTTTGCAAGAACGACACAATTCCATAAAAATCTCTGACACTCAACAACTCGCCGATGTTGCCGGGCATAATGGAAACATCCTGCTTCTTCATTTCCGCTATGTCGCTCTTCGGTATGATCACCTCTTCCATCGAACCGCTCTCTTCCTGCAACAGCACAAGCTCCAGATCCGATTCACTCTTTATCAGTCCGTTGTAAGGTATACCGTCGGTGGTTATCACAAACATCGTCTCGTAGCCCTTCACAATCTTTGCGCTTGGCTTAAGAATCGACTCTAAGAAATACTCCGCTGTCTGTATCGCTCCAATACCGGAAAGGTCAGGGCCAACTTTCTTGCCCTTACCGTTCACGATATGACACTTGCCACAGGTAACGGGGCGCGTATCATCAAAGAACACCTTCTCGCCTTCCTTTGCATCAACCACGACTGGCGGCACCCACGGCTTAACCTTCTTCTTAGACGCCTCAGGTATCTTGTCCTTGTATTTCATGATGGCGCCTATGTCCGGCTCGCCACCCAGCGACTGCAGATACGATATAACGGCCAGGATTTTCTCACGTGACAACACAATGGGCGGATCATACACCTTGGGCATAATTTTATCATACCCCTTTACGATGTATTTTTCCGGCTCAACCATCGACTCAACGAGATAGTCTAAACCGGAAGGCATCCCCAATTCTTTCGCACGCTCTTCGGCCCTCGCCGCCAAGCCGTCCTGGTCAGGACCTCTCGTTGCGCTGCCGCTCGTGCCTATCTTATGGCAGGTACTGCACTGCCCGTCACCCCAGAAAACCTTTTCACCGGCCTCCGGGTTCACGCCACCCGCCGACTCACCGCCGCCGGTGCCCGAAAGCCCGGCTACATACACGGTGATGTAAATGTAAAACCCTATTATAGCAACTGCAAAAGCGGTAATTTTCAACATGCTCTTATTCATAAGTTTTTTCCATGCCTTCACTCTAACATCTATAGAATTTTCACTGATTACCAATCATTCCACAGCTTATCACAACAACAGATAAAGTTAACAGCCACGAACATCTAGTGATCACCACCAGATATCGCATCGCCGTAACCATCATCATGCGACTTGCCCTTCTTATCTCCCAGGTTCGCCAACCAAAACACAAAGGCAACCATACCCAGGAAAAGCGCAACAATCAAAGCGACAATCCTACCCATATACGCCAGGGAAGGCGTATACGCCCATGGGGAAGTATCCTGCAGGACGCCATAAATATGCCAATCCATTCTCAGCCCCGAACGGATAAAGCCCATCAGCCCCATCAATATCACGATAACCACGCACAGCATAATCAATGCATATTGCGACCTTACCGGCATTTTTCCCCAAACAATCCCACCAACCAGCTTTGCCTTTCTGAACGTAAAGATATCTATAAACGCGTTCATAATCAGGCAACTCATAACCATGGCAACCTGGGTTACCGACAGATAGCGCAGCACCATGTTTGCCTTCTGCATGACCTGGAAACCGTAATACCAGAAATAGAGAACCGCCATCAAGGCCGTGGCCGCAAACAACAGAGACTGGGCCAGTTTCCCCTTGCTCTTAAACGTCAGAAAGGCGGCTAAACAAATCATGCCCGACTGAATGTACAGACAACGAATAAGCGGTGTCACAAAGACCTTCATGTCGGCTTCCAACTCCACAAAACTCAGTGAAACTGCGTAAGAAACCAACATCAGCAGACAGAATATCACGGCAGACATTACACCTATCTTACCGGACTTGCCTTGCTCGGAAAACGGCACCGTTTCTCCCTTATTGCACCTGCGGTAGATAAGGAATGAAAAGAATGTAGCAAGGATAATCAAATTAACAACGGCATTTTTCGCAGCCATGACGCCGAAGTATTTTGAGAAAGGATGGTACTGCTCGCCTATCATCGCCCTTTCCTCACCGCTGAGCGGCAGGTTATGCGGCGTAAGCCATACGGCGAAACACATAAAGATTATCAAGACAAGGAACTTGATATAGCCGGTGTAGCGCTCTGAACCCTTAATCCTGCCCATGCCAAGCCACAAATAATAGTTTGCCCCGATAAAGAGCATACCGATCAATATGGCCTGAATAATGAACGTCCATGAGAAGGCGCCGCCCATCATGATGTTTCCCATTACCGGGCTGGCGCTATACACCTCACGCCCCAGCCAGTATCCGGCAAACGGCAGGGGGATAAGCGCCCCGATACCGATAAAGTTACCAACGTAGCCCATCCAGTCATAGTGCGCCCGCTCCTCTGCCGTCTTCGACCCGAGGAACTTCACCGCGGCGTACGCGCCCACGACAAACCCGCCAAAACAGACGTTTGCAATCAAACGATGGAGGTTCACCGGCATCCACAGCAAGTTATATACTGCGGCATACAAACTGACAACCTTACCCGTAGCAGGCACAATTCCGGCAGGGCTCATCATGTACGTTGCCCAGGAATTGGTAATAAACATCAGCCCCGTTCCAAACAGGTTAAGCATGATGCCCAAGGTTATATGAGACCACTTTTTTCCGGGCGTCCCCTTCAATATATCCCACGAATAGTAGTACCCATAGAGCGAAAACGCCTCGCCGAAAAACATGAGCGCATAGACGTACATCGTCGGGGCAAAGACGTTTGTCATGTGTCCCATAAACTCAGGATACAG
>CAYHFB010000077.1:0-1886 GCA_964355695.1 uncultured candidatus Brocadiaceae bacterium | reverse complement strand
GCGGCGGTAGTGGTACCTGCAGCGCTCGCAGTTCCTTGCGCCGTAGCAGGCGCTTGTCCCGGATCAAACTGCGGTAGCTCAACACCGGGCGCCGTCGCTTCTTTCACTGCTTGCGCGGATACAACCGGCGCAAAAAAACTGCTGGAAGAAAGTACGGATAGTCCGGTTAAAACAATTGAGAGGAAAAACAACGTGGCAACAACAAACACACTTCTTTTTTTGGTGACATGCAGCAATATCTTCAAATTATTCATTAGCTTTACGCCTTTTCAAAACAAAGTAAGTTACACATCCTTAAAAGAAAAACTTGATTACCGTTATTTACTTTTTGGCAAAAACCAAGTCGGCCGCCGTATCTTCCTTCGGCTTCACAACCACGTCAACCGTCTTCTTGCCGAGCTTCTCCTGCCACGCCTCTAACTTGTACGAACCGGCAGGCACATTGTCAATCTTAAAATGCCCCGCTTCATCGGTAACCGCGAAATAGGGATTGGCCTTCACGACAACGAACGAGCTCATCCACTTGTGTACGTCACACGTGATCTTTACAACCTCTGGAAGTTCAAACTTCTTCGTCATCTTTCCACCGCCCGACACGCCTTCATTAAAGCCGGCATTCTTGATAGACCAGGAATGGAGATTGTGCATTACATTGTCGCTATTAAGCATATCAATACTGGCGCCTGCCGATACGGCGAGCACATGGGGCGTAAACAGACATTCCTTCTGATCAACCACCCCCGTCAACACCTCTGCCTTTTTACCGGCGGCAATTTCGACCAGTGAAACAACCGCGTTTTTAATCCCCTTTGATTCCCCATTCACAATCAGCTCTTCCGACTGCTTATTGTCATGGCCGCACGTCTGCTCATCCTTATCAATCTTCAACATCTTCGCGGCAGGCGCGTCGCCTTCATACTTCACAACGCCGCTGATTGACCCGCCATCCGTAACGACAATCTCCTTGTAGGCGTCCGCCGCCGTACCACAATTGATCCATGCCCCATTTATCACACCAAGCGCTAAACCACCGACAATAGCCGCATATCTCAAACTTTTCACAATCTATTTCCTCCATCGTATGATTATTTTAAAAAATAAAATATCATTAACTTAAAAACACAAACTCTTCACGAGAAACACGAAAACCGGTCACTAATATTATATTTGTAAGAGAAATTTGTCAATCGTAAATTTTCTTCCCGCAAAATAATTCATACCCGTATCTCACAAGACCCGCAAAAAGACCTTAACACCTCACAATATTTATTCCCGTTGAGCAAAAAAAATACAAAAAAACGCAAACATTACATAACTATTTACATGCTGCACAGTTAACACAGAAATATTTGGAACGGCCATTAGCCATTTCACCCTTAACCACCGCCGCCACATTGCACCATTGAAATACCGGTTTCATACCTAGCTACCCCGCACCTATTCGACACACGATGCTACAAAACGATAAAAACACACAAACAACCGTCCGCCATAATGACTACCGGAAAATGCAAAAAGCAGAAAGCACCCCTTCCTACTGAAAGGAAAGCCGGAAATATATTACCCCATCAGGATACAAAACCCATGGTACCCTATTTAAGAATGACACGTTCTCCAATGTTGTAATTTTCGTTAATCATATCCATTATTCCTCTCTTTTACAGTACAATTTTAAACTTATTTCGTTTTATCACGCATCGCTAAATAAGTCTTCAATCGTGAATGTTCAATAGAAAGAGATACCCATAATTCAACCAATTTCCAAACTCTTTATTATGTTTAATCAGTAGCCTTGTCTCATCATCAAACGAAGGCCTGGTATATCCCGTATGTGTTAAGTTAAGAAAGGTCGAATACCAATTCATCCTGCTGAAATCAAGACTTTC
>CAYHFB010000076.1:0-11101 GCA_964355695.1 uncultured candidatus Brocadiaceae bacterium | reverse complement strand
TCTTATGAATCTATTGATAGTGGCTCTCTATGTTCATCGCAAAAGAGACAAACTCAATAATTCAATCTAAATGTAATTATACCTGAACTTATCGGAAGGTAATTGTGGACTTTATATAAGAATTTTTCTTAAAAGGGACTAACATTCCATTATGGATATTTGTCCCATAGAAATAATAAATAAGTTTATTCGATACGTGAAGCCATTATCTTATTGACAGCTAATCGAGCCCTGTGCTAAGCTGCAAAGCATTTGTAATCTTAAGTTATAATAGGGACTAATATCCTAAAATAGGTAGTGGCGGGTGGAATTTGTTTACCGAATAACTGGTTGGGCAAAGAAAAAATGAGAAACCATCTTGCCATAATGCTTGGACTACTATGCATGGCCGGTTGCGGCACCAGAGACACCTCCGATTTCGCCGGACAATGGCAGAATCGGTCAAGGCAAACGGAATGGGGAAAGGTCTCGGACACTCTGATACTGCGCCCAAATGGGACTTGAGAGCTCCGCATGATGCCAACGGAAGAACTCAACCCAAGCCCATTCTTAGATCAAGGTGTCTGGCGGATCACCGGTGCGAAGGCAGCCATAATCCAGTGGCAAGACCACAAGGTGGATTCGAGCGTCTGTCTCACAATACTGAACTCGACAACCATTGTGCTTTCAGTCAAAGGCGATAGCGGTATATTGTTCACCAAGACAAACGGATGCACAACCAAGGCCTTGTGCTGACCGCTGCAAGCGGGCCGTGGACATCATGAGGCGTAGGGCAGCGGCAGCACAGGCCTGTCGACAACGAAAGGAAGAGGCACAATGAGTATCATATCACTGGCATGTACAAAAGACGGCATCGCTATCGTGCACACGACGGACTCACAAGCCGCCTTTACTATCCTCTTTCACAGCAAACTTGCCATAGTCTCCGGTGACTGGCTCGGACTGGTAAAGTCGCTTGAATCAGTGCTGAAATCGCGCTTTGCGGCCAACAAGCCGGCTACCGTCATCATTGTGAAAGCAGCTACGGGCCAGTACGCCGCATCCGCTGATACGTTCAAGGCCGAGGGCTTTACCGAATACGTTCTCGCTATGATGTGCATCACCCCCGTCTACGCAACGAAGCATTCGTTGCCCAAGCACCTTGATTGCGCGAAGGACGAGAAGTGGCAAGAGAAAGCAAAGCTGATGTTCAACGAACGGCATGTAATCAAGGGGTTCGACGCTGCCTGTGCAGCAGCCTATGGGAACTCGGTCAAAATAAATTATCCCAATAAGGGGACATATGTTTTGTAAGTTTTGGCTCGTGAGCTATTATAACCATGTACCTCATCGGTATCATTTTGGAATGGTTATTTGTGGCCGAGTCCCATGGGGAGTCTGAATGACAACGTTACCGGACAAGTACACGAACATCTACCCCATCAAACCCGGGCAGAATGCCGCCGTCTATAAAGCCACCAACGCGCTGACGGGGCGCGAGGTGTTCCTGAAGATATACCCCGTGCCGAAGGACGATCCCCTGTCGGCGATCAGGGATCCCCATCTATTGCGCAAGCTTGAGCACCGTAACTTAGCGAGGATATATTCAGCCGACCCGAACACCTCCGGTGGAATCATCCTTGAGATGGAATTGCTGGGAGATGGTTCAGTTGACGATTGTCTTCGTCACTCAATAATTACTGGCGAATGGCTACGTATTCACACGGCAATCAGCATCGTGCGCGACATTGCGGATGGGCTCAATCACCTGCACGGCTTGGGATACGTTCACAGAGATATCAAGCCCGCCAACATTATGCTCCGCAAGGGCGGACTCACTCCCGAGGGCGTCATCACAGATATGGGACTCGTCAGCAAACTCGACAACCACGGCCAGGCTCAGGGAACTAAGCATGCACGTCTGTACCGTCCACCCGAAATTTGGCAGAATAGACCATACACAATTGCATCCGACGTGTATCAGGTCGGCCTTATTCTGTACCAACTGGCTGGCGGACAGTTGAACTATCAACTGTCGTCACTGCCCGATGCAACGCTCGGACCGAAGATACTCAGTGGTGCCTTGGTCGATCTCGACACTCTCGGAATCCACGTCAATTCCTCATTGGCTAGACTGATTGAGCAGTTGCTTTCAGATACCCAGCATCGGTTGCCAGACTGTAATTGTCTCATTAGCGAACTTCAGCTCATCCAACGTGACCATAGCGACTGGAGTCTTGCAACGGGTGCCTCAACCATGTGTGCCTGTCGGGCATCTGGCAAGCGTGAAGTCAAAGTCGAGATAGCATCCATTACACCAAACGAGTCTCTCGCGCAGGTGTTCGAGCGCCCCAAAGGCGGAAACTGGAGGCGCAAAGGCAAGGAGGTAAAGGTGCAACACAAGACTCTGAGGCACTGCAGGAAGATCAGGGCGCTCTTGGATAAGTAAGCCAGAACCAGCACCGCACCCTATTCGGAGCCCGCTACGCGGTCTTCTCAAGGGTGAGTTGCTACGTTAGGCCGCTTCCTACTACAAAAGATGAAGAAACCAATCGAAAAAGCGATTTTGCTTAAGATCAGAAGGCTTTCTGCCACGGCGGAGGGCTTGCAGAATGGTGAAGATTATCCAATCACACGATTGACCACTCTCAAGTCGCTTTGTGTTGACCTGCAATGTGCCGCGAGGTTCGCCCTCCACCTCAGCAAGCTCGCAGCAGCCGAAGCGGCCCGCTGCGCTCGCCCTCAACACTTAGATGTTGCAGCTTGGCGGGATCACAAGGCGCTTATCACCCGATCGGTAAAACAGCTAGAGAGTTATGTCCAACGATCGACACCGGCAAAGAAAAAACTGCTCTATGACCTATTGGCTGAGGCGAAGGATGTGAACAATGAATACAAGCCGTCGCAATGGGGAGCGGTCCGAGTGATCCAGAATCGACAGGTGTTGATTATTGAGAACACTCTGAGATGCGTGTTGTCGGGGAGTGCGGAAGATGCGGGCTATTGGGCTTATCATGCCGCTCGGGACTATGCCGAACGATACGATCCGCATTATGGAACGGGTTTGATCCCGGAATCAGCTCCTTTAGTCAAAGCGATCGTCAGGTTTTGGTGCGACTACTACGGAGTGGGGAATTGAGTCAGAATATCTTATGCTATATGGGGGCGGCCTAACGAACCGCGGCTGGTGAACGCCGCCATAAGGCGGTTCCTGCTGAACGTGAAAAGTCGCGGTGTGGGCAACGGCACCTGCGCGGAGGCGGTGGCCTCGCCTGAAAAAGAACTTTGTCATTTCCTCAATCTATAGGTTGGGCGCTGTAAAGAAATTCCAACGCGATTAACTTCCTTATCGTTTGCTGATTCCCCTTTGCTTTCAAGGCTTGCATAATGCCTCCGTTTTATAATGGGTTTTATCTTTTGCACCCTAACCATTTTCAAATCCATACATATACTCAAAATACGCCCGCACTATCTCGCCCACACTCCAGGCCTGGGCGATACAGCCCCTCGGCGTGTGGGGAGGGTCTCCATCAAATATCTCAGAAACGGTTCCAACGCCCGCATCAAGGAGATGCCCATAAAACGGTTTGAACAGCCCTTCGATATACGCATGAGCGCCTTCCGCGCCCGCATAAGCCTTCGTATATGCGGAGATGTACGGGCCTATGAGCCACGCCCACACCGTCCCCTGGTGGTATGCCCCGTCCCGCTCATACTGGTTTCCGTAATAACGACCAATGTAGTCTTTGTCGTGTGGCGACAGGCTTCTCAGGCCGTACGGGGTTAGCAGGTGCTTTTCTACAACGTCCACAACGCTCCGCTGCTTTTTTACCGGCAACATTGAGTAGGGCAAACTCACGGCAAATATCTGGTTGGGGCGAATCGCCGCGTCCTTTACGTTGCCATGGATGTAATCAAACAGGTACTGTCCGTCGGGAAACCAGAAGGCGTCCAGGAACGATTTTTCCACCTTTTGTGACAACGCATTATACCCCGCAAGCTCGTCTGCCAAGCCCATTTCACGGGCAAAGAACGCCATTACCTTCAAGGCGTTATACCACAAGGCATTAATTTCAACCGCCTTGCCTATGCGAGGAGTTACCACCCAGTCGCAAACCTTGGCGTCCATCCACGTTAACTGGATACCTTCAACGCCAGCATTGATCAGGCCATCAGAATCCATGCCAATGTTATAACGGGTTCCCCTTTTATACCATTCAACAATCTCCTTCATTACCCCGTATAAATCCGTGCGAATGGTCTTTAAATCTTTTGCAAAGCGGAGGTATTGGTATACGGCGTTGATGTACCACAACGAGGCGTCAACCGTGTTGTATTCAGGCGTCTCTCCATAATCGGGGAAGCGGTTAGGGATCATCCCCTTGTCCACAAACTGCGCGAAAGTCAGCAGTATCTCCCGTGCGTCATCAAACCGGCCTTGCACAAGGGTAAGCCCAGGCAGTGAAATCATGGTGTCCCGCCCCCAGTCTCCAAACCAGGGATACCCGGCGATCACGCTCTTTTTATTACTGCCGCGTTTTACAATAAAGCTATCCGCGGCTAACAAAAGGGCGTCTAATGCCCCGGTATGATTGATTTCCTTGCCTTCACCTTCAATGACGGCCTTTCCAACGGGCGCTTCGCCGCAAGAAGCAGGCACACCGGAAACTTTTCCGCCTGGCTGATCAAGGGCGACCGAGGAACCGGCTATCGGCGCTTGAGCCTGTTGTGGTGAGCGCAACCCCTCCCGGCGTTTGACTTCCGCGTTAAACAGAGCCGAAACGTCAATCTCGCTGCGTGGATGCAGGGACGCCACGACAAAGAAATCCGGGCCTCCACTTACATCAAAGTTCAAGGCAAAGGGGCTAAAATGGTCTTCATTTGCCTCCAGGCCGCGTTCGATCTCCTTTGGGTATTCCATGTTTTTGTACCAAAAGAAATCCTTGTCCATTGATTGCGCATTGTGGAAAAGATAGAGGGGTGGAAGGCCTTCGTAAGGACGCAGGCACACCCCATGAGGTATCGGTTCATAATGAGTATTCAGCGCAGGATTTTCATGGGTAAGCCAGTGGTCGCCACGAAATGCAATTAAAACCCGTACCTTTAAAAACAGGGGGGCGGCAGACGCGGCGTCGGATGCGCTAATCCGGTACCGGATTACCGTTGTGTTTTCCCCGTAGACCATAAACACGCTTTTTTCGATGGTTATGCCGCGAATACGGTAGGTAAAACGGGGAACCGGCGTCAGGTCAAATTGGACGAGGTTTTTGTAGCCTTCAGGATAGATTGCGTTGGGATAGAAATTTGTCGATAGCGGTAGCAGGTCTATTCCCACTGACAAGGACTCTTCCAGCTTTGAAAGTGTAAGGATTCGCCCCAACGGCGGCTTTGTTGCAGCCATGAGCAGTCCGTGGTAACGCCTTGTATTTGCCCCCGTTATTGTGGATGAGGCATAGCCGCCAATACCGTTGGTTTCCAGCCATTCCTTTTCAGAGGCTTGCGAGAGATTGGTGCAAACGTTTTTGTCATAAGATATGAAAGATGGCATTTTTTTGTGAGGAAATAGTCAAAATTCCCCTCCAGGAAGGGGTATCGGGGTGGATTTTCTATTGCACGGTTAACACGCCTGGCGGCGAGTAGGGCGGATTAAGGCGATTGTCTTGTATCGCCGTGTCCGCCAAATGTTTCTTCCATTTTCATTTTTTCCCGGAAGATTTCGTTAATCCTAATTCTGTGGCAACAACGTCAAATGGTCGCCCATGCTGATTTTTGAGGTCAACCTTTGCCTTGCGGAGTTCCTTCAGGTCATTATAATCTTCCGCATCTTCCTGCATACGAAGGAAATCCTTATACGGAATTACCGCAAACTCTTTCTTTCCATTTTTTTCAATGATTTGTGCTTTCATAAAACTATCTATAGGCCTCTTTACGATGACGAATTCGATAAATTATAATCGTGTTTTTTGATACCTCAAAAAGTATTCTCCAATCTCCAACCCGCAGACGATATTCAGGTGAAAAATTTGTCAGTTTTTTAATATCACCTTTAAGTCCATTTTCCAATGCGTATATGGCCTCAGCAATGTGCTGAGCATCTGGCTTGGGAATTGAAGCCAAATCTTTTTCTGCACGCTTGCGTATCTCTATTTCGTATTGCATTTTATATTATAGGTATTACAAATGCATATTGCATAAATCAACACATCTGGGATGGGAAAATCTTCCGGTCTTTTTTATATCTGCAAACCCCTTACGATAAGCGGTTCCCCTGTTCCGGAAATTTCAGGCGAATTTCAGCCAGGATTTTCAAACCGCCGTTGTCCAGCATTCTTTGGGCAAGTTCTCTGCCTACTTTTGCCGCTTCACTAACCGGCCCGCTGTGGCTGTCCCGTATGCAGTGATCGCCATCAAGCTTACAAATTATCGCTTCCAGAGAAACCACGTTTCCCTCTACCTGTGCGTATGCACCGATAGGTACCTGGCAACCGCCTTGCAGCTTTGCCAGCAGAGCGCGTTCCGTTTCCACGGCGATTCTGGTCTTTTTGTCATCCATTTTCGATACAATTTTGCTGATTCGGTCATCTTTGTCCCTTATTTCAATACAAAGCGAACCCTGCCCTACCGCCGGCAGCATAATGTCAAACGGTATAACCTGGCTAACCGGCCCGGTGTAACCCATCCTGATTAATCCGGCATGAGCGACAAGGATGGCATCAAGATCGTCTTCGTCGAGTTTCTTGATCCGTGTATCCAAATTACCGCGCAGGTCGAGTATCTTAAAATCAGGCCGGAAACCCAGCAACTGCGCCTTTCTGCGAAGACTGCTTGTGCCGATGCGGGCACCTTCAGGTAGCCTTTCCAATGGGGCGTTGGACGCGCTAATCAGCACGTCGTGCGGGTCTTCGCGTTTCGGGGTGGCGCCGATGGTTAACCCCTCGTGTATCTCCGTTGGAACGTCTTTGGCGCTGTGTACGGCGATATCTATCTTGCCATTAATTAAGGCCACTTCCAGTTCCTTGGTAAACAGGCCTACACCGCCCAGGCGGGATAACGGCACATCGGTAATTCTATCCCCCTTTGTCGATATTTTCTCTATGCGAAATTCATAACTGGGGTTAAGCCGCTTAAGCTCTGTAATAACCCAATTGGTTTGAATAAGTGCTAGTTTACTTCCTCTGGAACCGACAACCACTTGTTTTCCCGTTACCAAGGTCAACCCTCTCCCTACATGATGAAAAGCCAAAGTATAATGCGAGTCCACACAAACAATAAATACTTCTGTAAATTTCATGCAAATGATATCATAATATATAAGAAGAGTCAAACGAGTTTGTTGGACGGGAATGGGAAACACAACAAGTCTGAAAAAGGCAATCAATGGTTGTCGCTGGACGCAGGGCGTGTGAACAAGCATACGCAGGGACACAGCGCCCGTGACCCCGCGTATGAACACCAAAAAGCCGTCGAGTGCCTAACGTAACAGATAAAAATCCACAAAACCCGTGTAATCTCTGAAATCTGTGGTTTCAAACTTATTTTTCAATCTGATGTGCGACTTATAAGATTTATTAACATCCACCGGAGTATACCATGAAAACAAATTTTCTTACAAAAGGCCTGCTTATTGCGGCATTCATATTTTTTTGTTCTCTCCCCGTAACCTACGGAGAAACGCCTCCTATTGCGGCGCGTGCGACACTCCTCAGCAACCTTATTTCCGCCGGGGACGTTTTTTCCGTTGCCGTTACCCTCACCATAGCCCCTAACCACCATGTTTACAAAGACCAGGTTGCCCTGGAAAGCGCCGACACGGTGCGATTTGCCATAATGTCGGTAGAAATGCCGCACGGAAAGATTACCCATGACCGTTACCTGGAGAAAGATGTGGAACGGTACGAGGGGACGGTCGAGTTTAAACTCCTTGTTCAAACGGCAAGAAATATCCCCTCCGGCATGCATCAGGCAAAGATTTTGATACGCTACCAAGGCTGCTCGGAAGCCTTTTGCTTTGCCCCAAAGGTTGAAGAGTTTACGCTCCCCGTTGAGATATCCCCGGCCAGGTGGACAACTGCGGTTGTTCCCGAAAGCGAAACGCCCGCCCCTCCGGCTGCAACAACGGCGGGCAAAACAGGGTCAGGTAGCTTCCAGAAGTCCCTTGAAAGTAGAGGGATTTTCCTGTCACTGGTACTCATCTTCCTGGCAGGCGTCGGCATGAGCCTCACGCCCTGTGTATACCCCATGATACCCATTACTATAGCCGTAATAGGCGGGCAGGCGTCGGGTGATCAATCAGAGGAGAGAAGACCCTTAAGGTCACTCATCCTCTCCCTGATCTACGTCCTGGGCATAGCAATTGTATACGCCGCAATGGGGGTCACTGCGGCGTCCACCGGCGCACTCTTTGGCACGGCGTTGCAAAGTCCGTGGGTTATCGGTTTTGTTGTGGCGGTCTTTCTTGGGCTTGCCATGAGTATGTTTGGCGTATATTATTTGCGGGTGCCGTCTTTTATATCAGACCGGCTCGGAAAGAAGACCAGGCAAGGGTTTGCCGGGGTTTTCATTATGGGTATGGTATCCGGTATTGTAGCGTCCCCCTGCATTGGTCCCGCGCTGGCCAGCCTGTTAGTCTACATAGCCAGCACCGGAAACAGGCTTTTGGGATTCGTGATGCTTTTTGTCTTTGCGTGGGGATTGGGCTTGATTTTGATCATATTTGGCGCCTTTTCCGGCGCCATAAAGTCCCTTCCGAAATCGGGGGGCTGGATGGAAACCGTTGAAAGGTTTTTTGGGCTGCTTTTGGTGGGCGCGGCGATTTACTATCTGCGGCTTATCATACCGGAAAGCGCATTTATCGTCATCCTCGGTATCTTCCTCATCGTCACAGCGGTGTTTTCAGGCGGTTTTGACCGTCTAACCCCAGAAAGCAACACATTCCAGCGCGTGAAAAAATCATTCGGCCTTGTAGTCTTCATCTTCGGGGTGTACTTCCTTGTGGGACACCTCATAATGAAGGGACTTATTCTCCCCCCCTTTTCTTCTATAACCGCAAATCAACGGGCAGCGGCTCACGAAAAGATCGATTGGTTATCCAGTGAGGAAGAAGGTCTCCGCAAAGCCAGGGACGGCGGAACCGTTGCAATGATTGATTTTTGGGCCGAATGGTGCTCCGCCTGCCTTGAGCTTGAAAAAACGACGTGGACGGACACCGAGGTCATCAAAGAGTCAAAAAAACAAATAAACATTAAAATCGACTGCACCAACACTAACAATCCAAAGATCAAACAGCTTTGGGCTAAATACGGCGTCGTAGGCCTGCCTACCGTTATTTTCATCGACAAAAACGGTGTTGTGATGAAAGACAAGACCATCACCGGCTTTGTTGATGCAGAAGAGTTTTTGCGGCATAGCCGCGCAGGGAGATAGCAGCAGGTGGTTTTCCACAACAAATATTTTTCATTGCCATTTTTTGTGGATGCTGATTAAGGATGAAATGGTATAATTTGGCATATTCGGGAAGAGAAACCACCGGTAACGTTTTTAACTTAACCACTCAACAGGAAAGTAATGATGACGCAAGAAAACAATGAAAAGATATTAATACTCGATTTTGGTTCTCAATACGCCCAGCTTATTGCACGCCGGGTAAGGGAGAATAACGTATTCAGCGAGATTGTTTCACACAAAACCACTGCCGAACAAATAAAAAAAATCAATCCGAAGGGTATCATCCTTAGCGGCGGACCGGCCAGTGTATACGTAAAGGACGCACCGCAGTGCGACCGGGAGATCGTTCAGCTTGGAATACCGATACTAGGCATCTGTTACGGCATGCAATTGGGGTGTCAGATGCTGGGCGCTACCGTGAGGCCGACGCCCACCCGCGAGTATGGAAGGACGTCCTGCAGCGCCCTTGAACACGACAATACGTTGTTCAAATCCGTTGACAAGGACATTGCCGTGTGGATGAGCCACGGCGACCAGGTGGTTGAATTGCCTGGAGAGTTTGAGTCGCTCGCCCTTACCAAAAACTGCCCCTACGCGGCGGTGAAGCACAAAAAGAGGCCTTTCTACGGGGTGCAGTTTCACCCGGAAGTTACCCACACGCTACAAGGGGGCCAAATCATCCGCAACTTCCTTTACGAAATCTGTGGCTGCACAGGCACGTGGGCAATGCATTCCTACCTGGAGCAGGCAGTGCGTGACATTCGCAACCAGGTTGGGGATCAGCGGGTTGTTTGCGGTTTATCCGGCGGTGTGGACTCTGCCGTGGCGGCGGCCCTTATCTATAAGGCTATCGGCAACCACCTGTCCTGCATCTTTGTTGATAACGGCCTGTTGCGGAATTCCGAGGCGGAGGAGGTTGTTAAGACGTTCAAGGAAAACTTTATCGTCGATCTGCACGCCATTGACGCGCGTGACCGGTTTTTACAGAAGTTAAAAGGGGTAATCGACCCGGAGAAAAAACGGAAGATTATCGGCCATGAGTTTATTGACGTCTTCAAGGAGGAGTCCGGAAAGATTTCTCAGATAAAATTCCTTGCGCAAGGCACCCTGTACCCCGACGTTATCGAGAGCATCCCCGCCCACGGCGGGCCAACCGTGACCATCAAAAGCCATCACAACGTGGGCGGGCTGCCGGCGCAACTGGGTTTTGAACTCGTGGAACCGTTGCGGTTCTTATTTAAGGACGAGGTGCGCAAGATCGGCGAGGAACTCGGATTGCCTGCGGAATTGGTCTGGCGTCATCCCTTCCCCGGTCCGGGGCTTGCCATCCGCATCATCGGCGAGGTGACAATACCCCGACTGGAAGTCCTCCGCAATGCAGACAAGATTGTTATCGAAGAGATACGAAAGGCAGGCCTCTACCGCTCCATAGCCCAGTGCTTTGCCGTACTTTTGCCGCTCAGCACCGTAGGGGTAATGGGCGACGAACGGAGCTATGAAAACGTCATTGCCATCCGCGCCGTCGAAACAACCGATTTCATGACTGCCGATTGGTGCCGCATACCGCACGAGACGCTGGGCGCTATCTCCAACCGCATCATTAACGAGGTGATGGGCGTAAACCGGGTAGTTTATGACATCAGTACCAAACCACCAAGTACGATTGAGTGGGAATGAG
>CAYHFB010000075.1:0-11204 GCA_964355695.1 uncultured candidatus Brocadiaceae bacterium | reverse complement strand
CCCTTGATATACCGCTATCAGACTGTTTAAGAACTGCATTAGAAGCCTTCAGGACACATCCGACGGGTTCGAGGGTGTTTGAGGGTGAAGAAATAACCCATGGGGTTGTTGTCAGATACAGCACATATTTCAGCGGCCTATTTAAAGACATGGGCATTGCCGGGTTCACCTTTCATAATCTCAGACATACCTTTGCAAGTCTCATGCAATCTGATTTAGGCATTGGGGCGGTAACGGTGATGGGCATGACCGGTCACTCAAGCTTAGGAATGCTTCAGAAATATTCACATACCGGCCTTGCAGCAAAACAAACAGCTATTCAGGCATTAAATAGTCATGTAATTGCCACCGGTAGAAACATCAACCTGGCGGTAGGCCAGTGAAAAAGGTACGGCGTAAGTACGACATAAGCGAAATGACACGAATAGCAAATAGCCTTGATAAACAGCACTGATAAGGATTTCAAGGCTTTTAGTTGTATTCCCCATTAATATTCCCTGATTATTATCGAAGCATTAGAGCCGCCGAACCCAAAGGAGTTGGAGAGCGCCGTTTTTATATCGCCTTTCATCGTTTCCGTAACGATATTCAATGCGCACTCGGTGTCCGGGGTTTTATAATTTATGTTGGGTGGAAGCGTTTTATGTATTATTGACAGCAGTGAGACTATCGCCTCAACGGCGCCCGCGCCGCCAAGCAGATGTCCGATCATGGGTTTTATTGAACTGACGGGTATTTTCCTTGCGGCGTCTCCAAACACCTTTACAATCGCATTTGTTTCCATGATGTCGTTATATTTTGTTCCCGTTCCGTGAGCGTTTATGTAATCAATTCGTGGGTTGCCGGCGTCTTTTAAAGCCTTGTTTATTGCAATTGCCGCTCCCGTGCCGGATGGATCAGGGCTTGTCAGGTGGCATGCGTCCGCCGATGCCCCATAACCGGCTATTTCTCCGAGTATCCGTGCGTTTCGGCCAACCGCATGCCCCACCTCTTCAAGAATCAAAATCCCTGCGCCCTCTCCGAGAACAAGCCCTTCTCTTTTTTTGTCAAAAGGCATACAAAGGGTTGGCGTGATTGCCATAAGGGAGTTAAACCCTGCAAAGCAAAACTCGCTCATGACGTCATATCCACCGCAGATTGCTACATCGTATTCTCCATATCTTATTGCATTAAAAGCCTGCCCAATAGCATCGGTGCCCGAAGCACAAGCATTGGAAAGAATAGAATAATCCCCTTTTAATTCCAATTCCTTAAACAGATTAATTGCCTGGTAGTGAGCCAGATAATCAAATAAGTGGGAAACTCTTGCCCTATACAGCCCGCTGTCGATAACCTCTTTGTGGAATATCTCGCCGGAAAGCATCCCGCCAAGCGTTGTGCCGAGAGACAAGAGCACGGGGACATCTTTTATGGCAGCGCTGATATTGGCATCTGAAAGCGCCTCACGGGTTGTATGGATGAGAAGGTATGAGGCACGGTCCAGTCTTTTTTCCTTCAAGTGATAAAGGGGCGTAATATCACGAAGATCGCCGGCCTCGCCGCCGGTTTTTCCTCTGTATTTTGAAGAATCAAAGGACGTTATCATCTTTATACCGGATACGCCGGACTTTATGCGTGACCAGTTTGATTCTTTCCCCGTGCCATGTGCGGTAACAATACCGACGCCCGTTACGACGACTCTTCTATTCAAGATGTACGGCCTTTGCCTCCCAAACCAGCAATTATTTTAGTAACAGTTCACCCACCCTCCAGAGTGCCGACACCCTGTCAGGGTTTAAAACCCTGACAGGGTTATCCGGGCAATGCGCCAATTACCTCACGGTGGGGGGGGGAGCAGTGGGCAAACTGTTGCTGATTTTAAATCCGCAATAAAAATACACCAACAATACGGCAACAACCATAACGATGAATAACGCCCCAATAATGCCCGTGACGGCAACAAAAACCGTTAGCAGGCTTACCAGCGCCAAATAACCCAATAGGGTAGAAATCAATGACCTCAAATAGTAGGTATCTCTTATGTGGTTAATCGCAGCACGTCTTTCATGGGGGAAAACTGAAAATGCCGAAGCAAGCCCTCAACTTTTCCGGGTGTTACTTTTATATTAAAATAATGCATGAAACGTCTGCTCAAAGGCAGATCAATGTGTGGCTGCTCCAAATCAAATTCCCAGGGATGTATGTAAACAACAACCGGATACCCGTCCCGATTTATCTTCCCTATCTTTGAAACAAGATAAAAATAAGGGACGATCCGCAGCGGCAACCCACCCGTAAAGGGAAGGTGCTCCCAAAACAGCCTCATGGTTGTAAGAGGGAACTCCCATATCTCCCCGTAATCCGTGTCGAATTTACATGGATAGAGGGGGTTTTTCCTGCTTCCCATTCTGGTAAGGGGAACCATACTTGAGTCGTATAAAATACCCAGCTTCCTGAGTGTTTTCAAAGCCCACGGCGTTTCTTTCCTGATAGACCACTCCGGCGCCCTAAATCCCAAAACCCTCTTTTGGGTGATGGACGATATCACGGAAATGGACTGGCTGACGTCTTCCTCAAACTCCCGCTCCGTCATCTCAAAAATCCGCCGGTGATAAAAACCATGCGTCGCTATTTCATGGCCTTCCTTTGAAATTGTTTTAATAAGGTCTTGCTCTTTGTAGGCAATATACCCCAGGACAAAAAAGGTTGCCTTTATGCCGTACGTTCTAAAAAGGCTCAGTATCTTGTCGGTGTTTTTCAGGATGCGGCTTTCATAGCTGTCCCACTGCTTGGGGTCAGCATAGGCATCTACGCCACAGATGTGATACCAATCCTCCAGATCAACGGTCAGGCCATTAATCATTCATTCTTACTCAAAAGCGCTGAAGCGCTTTTACCATAGACGCTCTCAGGTGACAGCGCTACCGTTTTCTTCCAGTTTTTCACGGCCTCTGCCTTGTTTGATAAAACATTCATTTCCAGTTCACCCATTTTGTAATGAACGTAAGTCTTTCGATCGTCGCTTAAGGTTGAATCATTAAGTGCAATCACAAAAGCCTCCTTTGCCTCTTCTCCTTTACGATTGCGGACAGAATTCTCATTGCTGACGGTCTCGTCTGTATAACCGATTACCGGGTTTGTGATAGTTTCCGACGCCCCGGTGTTTTTTGCCAGGGAAGCATAGAGAGAGCCTTTTGCAATATAATTCTCCACGTAATTGGGTTTAAAATAAAACATCCTTTTAAGGGCGCCATAAACATCACGTCCATTATTTACGAGCGCGCAATACTTTGCATAAACCAACCAGTAATCATATTCCGCATAATTTGCTTTATAAAGAAGCTTAATTTTGTATCCTGCCTCTTTTGCCTTTGACGCCCACGCCGGCATATTCATATCTTTCATAACAATGCTCTCTTCTACCAATATGTCTGTATGCCTGATCTGATTTTCACGGCAGTCATTATCAAGCTTTTCAAAGATATCAAGCGCCGCACGGCCATCGCCCACTTCTTTAAGGGCGATAGCTTTATGATAAAGTTCGTCTTGCGCCAATTGATGGGAAGCGTCTTCCGAATAACCGTCGGCGGCTATACATAACACTAAACCTATTAAAAAAAGCCACAAAAAACACCCTTTCCCAATACGCATACCCTGCTCCTTCTCTGCTTAAAAACGCGTCCCTTACCCCTGTCTGCTCAGGAGCGCCTTCATTTCCTTATCATATAAAAAAGTCAACACGGATGACAACCGTCCAATGATCGGCAAGGGGTCTTTCAACGAAATAATATCGTCTTTTGTCGTAAAATTAAAAAAACTTGGTTTAAGCCTGAATCGCGCCGGGTTTTTGATAAAATGCAATAAATCGCCGGGAATGAGCCATCTGCATCTGACCCCAACATTGTAGTCCAGAACAGGTTCGATATCGCCTTCCATTGCCATTTTATACAAGAGAAATGGAAAGTCAATTCCTGATTCGATAGCCAGTGGCAATGATCCCCAGAATCGTGGATTCACCTCAAGTAATTTTGGTTTGCCGTCACGCGGATCAATTTTGAATTCCACGTGCGCAATGCCCGTCCATTGAAGCGACTTCATTAATAACCCTGCAATTTCTCTTACGTCTTCCCTCTTAACGCTTTCCCTGAGCGTACTCGGCCCGCCCCGCACCGGATTTGAGCGTATGCGCTTATAGACAAAAGACGCCTTGATCTCGGATTGAAAATTCAAAAGCAATCCGACCCCGTACACCTCGCCGCCATCCGGCAGGTATTCCTGGATAATGGGAAATGGATAGTGCTTATGCACAACCAGGTACGACTTGGTCAAATCATCTCTTTTTTCAACATATTGGATGCCTCTTGAACCGGAGCTGTTTCGTGGTTTTATAAGGGCGGGATAGGTGATTTCCTGAGAGAGTTTTTCAAGATGCTCAACGTTGTCTACAAAGAAGGTTGCTGGGACGTCAACACCTCTTTCCTTTGCGTATTGCATCATAAACGCCTTGTCATGCGCTTTTTTAGCGATAGTTGCATCAGCAAAAGGCAGCCTGGTATATCTTTCAATCCCCGGCCTGTTGGCTGTGTCAGTCAAAAGAAGCTGGGTGGAAAACTCCATGGGAAAGACAACGTCATAACGTTCCCTTCTTAGCTCGCCTTCAAGGTCTTTCAGAAAAGCATCCGGCGACGTTCCCGGTGAAGAATAGATTAATTTCCTGTTACAATATTTAGAAAATATCGCCGTTGCAAACCGTGTTCTTTCGCCGACGGTAACGGAAAACCCCTTCGCGCCAAAAGACCTTACTGCGGCCAGGGACTTGTTCCACATCCCGTCAAGAATCAAAACCCTGTTCATAGGAAAACTCCTGTTTGTTTTTTATTGTTTTCCCTACGGTTTGCCTGAAACCGAAGTTCATGGGATAGAAAAAATTCTTGTACGTCCCATTGCCCCAGAGCCGTTTAAAAATTGAGGTAATAGAGAAACTCTCCTTTAAGGCATAGTGAAACCCGTCAAGGAGTTTTTCAGGCTTCATGAGTTTCGGTTTAAAAACGACGTGGTTCGTATTGTAGTTCGACCAGTCGTGGTCTATCAATCTCCCTTCCTGCACCATCTGCGCATACACACGTGTGCCCGGATACGGTGTTAAAATTGAGAAATAACAAACGTCCAGCTTTGCCTTAATGACAAACTCAACCGTCTTGTCGAAGACACTTTCATCGTCGTGGTCGAAGCCAAAAACAAAGGCCCCGGTAACCCCAATGCCGTAATCATGCATTTTCTTTATAACATCAATATAGGTATCAGGCGTATTGAACGTCTTTCCCATATTTTTAAGATTACCCTGTGACAAGGACTCGAACCCTACAAGTAGTCCGATACACCCGCTCTTTTTGCAAAGCGAAAGGATATCCTCGTTTTTTGCAATATTAACGGAAGTCTGTCCCATCCATTTGAGACGGTAAGGTGTAATCCTTTCCAAAAGCTCTTTCGCATGAGTCTTGTTGCCAATTATGTTGTCGTCCACAAAAAAGACTGCATTTTTCAGGGTAAACCTACCCTCAAATGGAGTCAGACCTTGAATCTCCTTTTCAACCTCATCAACGGGACGGTTTCTGAATTTGCCTCCGAAAGAATCGGTTACCGAGCAAAACTCGCAGTTGTGCGGGCATCCGCGTGTGGTTTCGACAAAATGTACCGGCAGGTATTTTTTCCCTTTATACAAATTCCAGTTTGAGGCCGGGAAATTCGCTAACGATGGGTAACCATTTTCATGCCGGTAAATCTTTTTTAATTCCCCCCGTTTAAAATCTTCAAGCGCCTTGTCCCACAGTAGCTCGGCCTCGCCAACGATAACGCTATCACAATGCAGCAGCGCCTCATCGGGCAGCTTTGACACGTGCATGCCGCCCATTATTACGGTTATTCCCCGTGCCCGAAAACTTCTAGCAATTTCATAAGCACGATTGACGGCAGGCGTCATGGCGGAAATCCCTACAAGGTCAGCCTCTTTAGCGAGATCAAGTGGCTCAACTTTTTCATCAACAATACAAACGTCCCAATCGGATGGAGTAAGGGCGGCAACCTTCAAAAGGCCAAGATACGGGAGGCGAAAATAAAAATCGCCGCCCAGAAAGCTTTTTGTGGCAAGGGGTGAGATGAGCAAAAGTTTTTTCATAGTTTTGTAAGGCTGGCCTTTCATTTTCTGAAAGCAGTTGTGTCTGACTGCATGCCGGAATTTACTTTTCCCAATGAGAAAAGCTTGTACGAACGTCGTTCATAAAATCCGTAAAAATCTTTTCCAGTACAACGTGCGTGCTTTGTCGAATAGCGGATTTTTGAGCAAATGCGCCAGCGGCAATAACCCGTCCGAATCCGGAAGGACCATAAGCAGGGCATCCTCAAAGGACGGCCGCTCAGGTGTTACGCTATCGGGCGCAATATCGGGGCCGTAGATATGCTGGTAACCAGCTTTTCCAAGAAGATCGATAGCAAATTGTTCGATGGCGGATTCGGTGATTTTAGTGTGGATCATTTTGCTAACCCCTCCGCGATGCGCCATATATCACGATAAACCAATCCCGATCCACCCAATGCTTTTTTCCAATCATGTGGTTGAAGTTGAGCTAAGCGAGTGCGAAGTGTGTGTAATGGTTCGTTGATTGACTCACCTAAGTATTTGGCTAATGGTAAAGATGCTGAGCGAGACACCCCTAAAAGACGTAATGTGATTGCCGCATCGCTATTTACACCGTAATAAACACGCGAAGGCAGATTGCTCAATTGCTTAAATTCATCTTCGGATAAGTTCGATGCCGTAATGGCGAGA
Organism: uncultured candidatus Brocadiaceae bacterium; assembly: GCA_964355695.1. Lineage (GTDB taxonomy): Bacteria > Planctomycetota > Brocadiia > Brocadiales > Brocadiaceae > JACVXV01. The sequence continues at coordinate 4,399 of CAYHFB010000075.1, read as the reverse complement.
AGTGATCCCAATCCCCATGAGGCAGTTTGGGTCAAGTTACCGAAAAGATTCTGACCACATTTTGTCAGAGCGGCTGTCTGATCATCTTTATCTCCTTTAAAATAACGATTCGCTATGGTGATCACCGATTCGCCATTAACCCAGTCCTTGATGATTAGTGCCAGCTTGTTACCATCAGGCGCGTCCCCTCCTGTAACGGCTTCAAGATTTTCTCTCAATTCAGGAACTCTAAGCAGAATTCCCATCATTTGCTGAAGGGTGTTGCTACCTGAAGTAAATAGTGTGTTTGCGTCCCAGGAATTCTCGTTAATGCCTCCTTTATGCTTTAGCACCGTCCTAATACTCTGAAGTGAAAATCCTGTGCTATCAACCAGTTTAAGCGGTTGGTTCGGTTCCTGGAGATATCTTGAATATACTTCAATACCTTCCAGCAGTCGCCGTGCAATCTTACTGTTGCTCGAACGAAGCTTCTCGAAGCCGAGGGTGCCGCGCAGGACTTGCTCGATTTCTTCGAAATAAGAGTCTGGTTCACCCATTTGGCGGTAGGTGTGCGCCAAGTATTGAAGAAAGCTTGACCATTCCGGGTTACTATATACTATCTTTCCAAGGTCGCCAAGGTCGTCGCCAGCTTCAATCGCAAGCTGAATCAAAGCTGAATTTAAATCGCGAGCTTGGTTATTGATAAATTTTCGCAAAGTCGCCGATTTGGCTTCACTATCCGCCGCGAGCGCGATCACACCAAGTTGTCCATGGCTCACGCGCCCGGCACGCCCGGCGATATTCCAGAAGTCTTCAGGTGGCATGTCCTCCCCATAAGGGTATTGATGATGCGCCATCACAACACCGCTGATTGGGAAATTGACGCCTTGAGCAATAGTTGTTGTAGCAACAAGAAACTTTAATTTGTCGCTCTCGAAGAGCCATTCGACAAGGGTTCGAACATCCTCGGGTAAACCCGCGTGGTGGACACCGATTCCATATCCTAAAAGCCCGATCAAAGGGAACTCGTCTCCAAGTTCCAGACGCAGATAGCCCTGAACGAGACGGACTTCCATGCTCAATTCCGGGATTCGGTTGGTTTCCACCTTCAGTTTGTCTGCCAGCCCCCAGACCCAATCCGGCCGTGAATGCATGATGATCACAGGCCCCCTTTGCTGGAGATACTGCGCAGTAACGGCAGCAATTGTGCTCTGGTTGTTTACTTGAGAGAAGGTTTTGACAATTTCAGCGGACTTGGGAAATGAAATCCGTTCTTCAACGGTGATCGTTTTGCGCGTTGTGTGAATACTCTCGAAGTTCAGGGTGTAGTCATAGCTCCGACCATTCAACGGCTTACCCTGTATTGCTTGTACAATCCCGATTACGCGGTCATTCGGTTGCCAATCGAGCGCCAGGCTTATATCGTCTGAATTCTGTCCACCCAACCAACGTGCAATTTCACGTGCATTCTTAATGAAAGGGGTGAGCAGGAGGAATTGGGCTTTTACGCACTCCTTGTTGATTGTGGCCAACAAGAGTTCGAGCTTCAGTCCGCGCTGAGGGCTTTGAATATTGTGCGCTTCATCAACAACTACCAGCGTTAAAGGACGATTGATTTTCGCTTCCCATCCTTGTCGCAATATCAGGTCGAGTTTCTCCGGTGTGGTCACAAGTACTCGAAATTTTACCTCTTTCGTACTCTCTTGAAGGAGGCTCATTTCGATGTTGTCCACCTCCATAGCGGGGCTTACCTTTTCGACAATGATGCCCAGAGGGGTAAAGTCTTGGCGCAACTGTCGGGTCACCTGATTTACAAGGGTTCTTGTAGGCGCAAGGTAAGCCACCCAGCCTTCCTCATTGTCAAACTGATTGAGTGCTTGAAGGATGCGGAACTGTGCGATCAGTGTTTTTCCACTTGAAGTAGGCAGGCTGACCACGACGGCACGGCGGCTGGAACCAAGGAGCCCTTTCTCTGCCAAGGTTCTGCGCTGTGGCGGCAACACGTCAAAAATAGCTTTGTCACCACGCCCTTGAGCTACTAAAGTCTGGACAAAACGTGTAACTCTGGAATTCACTGCCCGGGTGACCGTCCAAATCGAATTCTCCACCATTTGTGCTGCGGAAGCCGCCAGCAGGCGGGTAAGTGGTTCCAGCGTGAGCATCCTGGCATGATCGCACACGGCGAAAACGCGATCGAAGTGCGTTTCGAGCATTTGCCGAATTTGGTAGTTTCCTTCTACCACGCCGTCTGTAATAAAGAGCGCAAAAATTTCTGCTGCTTTTGCAAGATGATAAAGGCCGATCAACTCCAAAGCAGCCGCTTTCGCTTGCACTGATTCGAGACCCTCCAGATATCGCTTTTCAAACTCGCCCTGCGAATCCCGAAGTTGGGCGACACGCTTCAAGACGGTATCCCTGTCGTCCCATCCCTTCTTGCGAATAAGCAGAAGCCATATATCCAAAATCGTAGCCCATGTTCGCTCTCCCCAGCTATCGGAATTCAGCGGTAATTTACTCCACTCCCTCTGGCGAAGAAGGCGAGCGGCATCCGCCCCTTTATCTCCAAGTACGGCTAAAGCTGACATGCGCAGAAGAAGCGTGGCGTCTTCAATCGGGTTTTCGAGTTGCGGTAAGACACGGAAGAGCCGGAAGGCGTCTGCCGCACATTCCCGCATCGTTTTCAGCTTAGCGTCATCTTCCTCGAATCGTTCGAGAATCAAATCGAGCGCGGCCAATTCCAGGGCATCTGCAGTATCGCGGACGAGTTCGATGTCAGTTTCGGCACGAGTGCTGAGAAGCTCCTGATAAATCTGGATGCGATCGGCAATTCTCAGTGCTGCCGCTCGTCGTTCGCTTAGGCGGTCGAGAATCCAGTGACTCATGACGCACCTCCTTCCTTAATCTGACCTGGTAGGGCGGCGATCTTGCACGGTAGATAAACAGCAATTAACTCACAGGAGGCAGGATGAACTACCTTGCGACTGAGATCATTACCTCGTCCCTGCAAATCGAGTTCATTGGGCGCGGTGTCGCGGATGAGGACACCGAAAAGCGATGCCTCTTTGTTGCCTGAGTTCAAATAGAGGGTGAGGGATTTGTCGAACGCGTCCTGATGCGCGGTGCCCTTGCAGCGCGGATGGAGCCACTTCAGAAGCTGGTAAATAGCACCCATGTTCTGTGCCAGGTTGTCGATCTGGTGACCGAGGTGACCGCTACGTCCAGACATCACCTGCGGCGGGCATTTATCTTCGCCAGATGTCTTTACTTCGCCCAATGCCAGCCGGAAGCTGGAATCCAGTGGCAGAAAACCGACGATATCTGCGCCTGGCAGGCTACCCCTGGCATTACGCTTATCACGCTCCATGTTCCAGGGAAATACTACTCCGAGACTGCGAATCAGTAATGCCTCGGCCAGGGCTTCGCCTACAGCCCAACCCCGCTCTTCGGGAATTTTAGCATTCAACACGGCTTCGAGGCTATACTTACCCATGCCGGTCAACGCGAGACCGCGCAAATGGCTGTGGAATTCATCGCGACCCGGAATGTCATTCAAGCGGCTAGCAACCTCTCCCCGCATGAAACCATTAAGATCATCACCATCACGAAGGCTGAGACCTTGCCAGGACACACAGCTATGGCTCCCATTATATTCGATTTTAACAAATGGTAGGGTCATTCAACTTTTTCCTTGTTATGAGATATTGTTGTTCTAATTGTTTCAGGGATGCGGACTTCACCACTCATCAATTTCGGCAACAGCGTATCCAGCAGTTTTTCAAGGATGCTGGTTTCGTTTCTGTTCAGCATGTCGGGTGAATAAATACGCAACACTTTTTGCACAGCCTTTTCCTGTGCATCCGCAGGAATATCAGGGTTTAACCTTACAACCGCTTTGCGTAAGCGCTACGTTAAAATGATTTGCTCAAAACTTTCCCTCTCTGCATTCTCTGCACCCGGAGCAATAGACAGACCGGGATATTACAATACCGGGACCTTCAACTAAAAACTCTGAATGATAGCCGACGATGCCGTTTGATCCAACAACAGGAAACCCAGCGCCAGACCTTATTTCTTCTTTTAATCGATTCCCATAGATCAGTTCAATTACATCCCCTAACTTCCCCTTTTCCCACTCCTCCTCCACAAACCACTTCCTGAACAGCGTTTCCGCCATGGCTTCGAGGGTTTTGTTTTGCGGTGGAGCAGGTCTAATTTGTCGTGGAATATCTTTTAAACCACTTTGCAATCTCCTGTAATTCAATGTCTTTTGCTGCTACCTTTAAGGTAGATCGTTCGAGTTCTTTATTAGACGCCCTAAGATAATAACCATTCTTAAGGAGAAAGATTGATGCCGTTGTTACTGCGGTTCTTTTATTACCATCCACGAAGGGGTGATTTTTTATGATTGAGTGCATAAGGG
>CAYHFB010000074.1:0-11211 GCA_964355695.1 uncultured candidatus Brocadiaceae bacterium | reverse complement strand
TCTCTGTTAACGCTATAAACAATTCTCAAATCTCACACAGAATACCTGTATTTCCCTTCAAATGTTCCCCTCAGTCTTTATAATAGGTAGTCCCTCAAGTGGATTTTTGCTTATCACTTCAATGGCTTTATTTATCTTTCTTGCGGTCTTGTCATCAAGGCTTTCATACTATTTGACTGCTTTTTTGTGCGGGAAGGTTTTATGCATTTCGTTTCACTTTTTCCCAAGAAACAAACTCATGAAGGTTGCCTCTCTTTATAGCCTTCTCCGCCTCCCCTATTTGTGCCATGAGTTCGCGACTGGACACTATTTCAAGAGTTGCTTCCATTTCTTCTTTCTCTTTGAGGTAGTCTATGAAATCAATAGCAACTCTTACTTTTTCCTCTGATAGCTTATCTATTGCCTTTTTAGCTTCTTTCTTTAACGTAGCGTTTTTCATTTTTCCCGCCCTTTACAGAAATTGGTAATTCGTTATACATACATTAACAACAATCGTCTTTCAAATTTTGGAACAATGTTACTTTTATCGAGTTCCAATTGCAAGCGGTATACTGATTTGGAGAAATATTACGGCGGTTTCAAGTTTGCCATAATATCATTAATGGTAACGTCGTCTCGCATTTTCTATCGCCCCTTCAGCGCTTGTTATCTTATCCCATTTACCAGGGGCTTCACCCCCTGGCTACAGGTTACACAACCAACGGGATAGGGATACTACCTGGTCCTCATCCGTAAGGTTTGCCGCATTCGAAAGCGTTCCCTTCTTCAGCAGATTCCATATTTCAACGGCCATTTTTGTTTCAATTGCCGATCCGATGAAGAAAAGATGCGGTGTGTGTCCCGTTTTCTGAAATGATTCTTGAATACGATTGAGCGAAGTTCTTCCGGTTTTCCAGTGTTCGTCAGCTCCGGCAGGGTCGATTCCACCTTTAAGTTCGCCAAGCGCAATGTACGAAGCGGGGTTATTAAGCGCCTCTTTGGCGGTTTTTTTATTGGACAAATCCTTTTGCGCGCTATTGAACAAACACAAATCCACGTTATTGCCGACAATTGGCACAATCAAATTAAAAAGCGCCGTACGGTACATGCCTTCCTTTTCCCAACTGATGCCCTTAATGATCCTCTCCGTTTCCGCATTGTCTTCCGACGTTTGTGTCCGTGTGTTTGTTTTAGCATAAAGCATCTCGAAAGGTTTTCCGGCAACCCTAAGCGTAGAAATAATTGCACTTGTTAACTTCCTCTGCGCCAGGAAACCACCGATGTTTCTCATATATCCGCCCAGAGAGTCGCCACGTATTAATAAAAACCTGAAAACCAATTCTTCAACAAAGTGCTTTCCAGCCGGTTCAAGAAAGTTCTCAATGAGTCCTTTTATTGCTTCTTTTTTATCTTTAGGCAGTAGATGGTTGTTTGCCTTGTCTGATATGCCGGATGCAGTCAATAGAGCGGACTGGATATCGGCAATTCCAAGCAAATCAGATGGCGTTTTAGCGGTTGAAGCCGCATTCTTTAACGCCCTGGCATCTTGAATATAGGGCGTGGCCTGCCTGTTTTTTTCTAATGCCAGCGAGACGAAACCGGCTCGAACCGCTTCATACGTGGTTTCAAGGTCTTTGCTTGATTTTATGTGTGGAAGGTTCGGCTTGCTCATCAGGTTCTTCTCCAAATATACACGCATTTCCTAAGCATTTCACGCCCATGCTTGCCCATTTGTTGACTGCTATTCCCTTTGCCATTTGGCAACACCAGGATGTTTTCCACGCGAAATCCCAGCTTTTCAGCAATATCGGAAAGTATCATATCTACAGAAATACTTGCCCCTGCAAACCTCACGTTATCATTCACCATGAATAACGGGGCATTGGGTTTCAGCACCCTTGAGCACTCAGCGATTACGCACGCCATCTCGTAAAAATAACCCCGAACCATTCGGGGAATGCCATTGTTGTTCAGCAAGCCTTGCGCTTTTTGATCATCCAAATATTTTAAAACAGCTTGCAACACCTCCTGCTGATCCGTAGCGGCTATGGCCTCCGCCCAATCATGGTTCATCGTCAACAAGTCTTTGGTGCGATTCTCAACGGTACAACTGAGCATTTGCTGGCGGAGGTTTACAAGCTCTTGTTTGCCTATTCCGCTTAAGGCAAGTTCTAACGCATACGTGCGTGTGTAATCATACCGGTTACAATAGGGTGGTGACGTAATAATTGCATCATATATGCGCGCAGGGATTGTCGGCAATATATCAAGACACGAGCCACAATAGAGATTAATCTTCCCTGGCAAGCGTTCTGAGGGGAAAAGCGATTTCTGCTTTCCCTTGGTTTGTGAGTCAAACAGGACGTCCTTTATTTTGGTGCATATAGCGTCATCGAAACCGAGAACATCCCCTTTGTCGAAGGGTTTCTCGCCTTGCCGTCTTCCCGACCGATAATCCCACCGCAAATATTGTCCGTCTTTACGTGTATAGCTTATCGACTCCAATATACACAACAAAGCAAACTGCAAAACTGCCTGTACACGTTCATTTTCCTGATCACACGAGCCCAGGTATCTCTCGATAGCATCCTTCGTTTGTTCCGGGTACGCATCTTTTGTAATGCGTAACTCGTTTAACGACGCCCGCAACCCGGATGTTTTCCAGGGTTGTTCAAGCTGCCAACGATTGAGGACGCTATAATCATGTCTCGTCAACTCTAGCGCAACTATTTTCTTCGTGTTGATTATTTGCTGGCCAATGCGCAACAATTCTATTCCGTCGGCATTTATCCCTTTTGCAATTGCCGCAAACAAGGCCGTTCCGCTACCTGCAAACGGGTCAAGGATTGTACCGTTAACAATCTTGTCCTTTTCCAACAGATACTCGACCAGTGATGCCGAAAAGGCCTCTTTGAATTTATACCACCGGTAAACCTCTCTGCTCTTATTGGCCTGAAAACTAACGAGAGCGCGGGACAAAGAGGTATCCAGATGGAATTTGTCTTTAAAATAGTGGTGCAAATCCTGATCAAGACGTTCAATTTCGTCCAAATCGTCCTTTTGTTTTGCGGTTGTAATATTTTCGGTTAAGGTTAACATTTGTTTTTGTTTTACTCGATTCTATAGATGTACTATCAATATTTTGTTCCTAACAGAACTAGCAATGTCGGGTAAGTTGAGCAAGACGAAACACAACGATAACCGTTCGTAACATTCAAAAAAATGCTGGGTTTCACTTCACTCAACCTAATCTACCTGGTTAGCCCTTTTGCAATTTGAAATATAATTTTGCCATAATGTCATTAATTGTAACGTTGTCTGGTAGAGACGGTATCATTTGAATAACCTGCTTTTTTATTCCAGCCATGTAACCACCTCTTTTCTGATGGCTTTTTTAATCCCGAAGGGATGTTATTGTTATAGCATATCGGTACGTGATTATTTTCAAACCCCGAAGGGGTGATATAATTTCGTTACTGCTATGGTATTTCACCCCTTCGGGGTTTGATAAATATGAGATGGTTTTTGCTATAATCATGTCATCCCTTCGGGATTGTTTTCTTCCACGCCTTTGCTTTGCGTCTTTGCGGTGATATCGTTTTGTTTGCAGGAACATGGCACCCGCGTCCATTCGTGTGAACATCAAAAATCGTCAATAGCAATCACACAATCCTGCCATTATTTATCCTAAAAACAACATCCGCCGGTTTTTCGAATGAGGCGTCGTGGGTGGCTACGAGTATGGTTGCGCCGTTGTCTTTTAGTTCTTTGAGTAGCAGCCGTATCTGCTCCCCGGTTTCTTCGTCAACGTTCGACGTCGGCTCGTCTGCGATGATGATTTCCGGGCGGTTTACCAGCGCCCTGGCAATGGCTACGCGCTGTTGCTGTCCGCCGCTGAGTTCTTCCGGGGTGTGGGCAAGCCGGTCGCCGAGACCCATCTTTTCCAGGAGGGTCTTTGCCGTTGCATAACGGTTGCGGGCGGATATGCCGAGCGGCACGAGGGGATACGAGACGTTTTCCCAACTGGAGAGGTTTGGTATGAGGTAAAAGTCCTGAAAGATAAAGCCGATCTTTTCACGCCGGAGGCCTGAAAGCGCTATGTCTGAAAACCGGGTGACGTTGTTGCCGTTGATAAGCACCTCGCCCGCCGATGGCCTGTCGAGGGTGCCGATGATGTTCAACAGCGTGGTCTTCCCGGAGCCGGACGGCCCTTTGAATACGACGTAGCTGTTTTTAACGATGGACAGGGTAACGTCCTGAACGGCGCTTACCTTGTGGCTTGAGTGGCCGCGGTACCATTTACAAAGGCCTTCCGTTTTAATCATAGTTTCATCGACGCAACCGGCGGCTCGGTTGACGCCCTCCACGAAGAATAGATGCTTCCCACCATCGTCAGGAGAAGGGAAAAGAAGAAGCTGAGAAAGAACGGCAAAGGGAGAAATTGCGCGGGCAGCGTAAACGCGGGCAACATGCCGGACTCGGCTACAAAGAATTGCGCGATACACACGCCGTTGAAATACCTGACCCAGGTAATGGACAGCAGCAGGGCAATGGTCGCGCCTAACAGGCTAATAAGGAGTTGCTCAAAGGAAATCAGTTCCAAGACCTCAAGGGTGTGCCACCCCGTAGCCTTCATAATGCCGATCTCCCTTTTCCGCTCGGAAAGCCCGAAGCCGGAGGCCACCAGGATGGTGGGGATGCCCAGGGCAAACGCAACAACGTACAAGGCGCTGAAGATGCCTTCCTTGAGCATGAATCCTTTTTTAAAATACAATTCAACCATGAGCTTGTCCTGAACCCGATATGGCTCGTTCTGGAATATGCCGTAGAGGTCTGAGGCAATTTCAGAATTATGTCCGGGCAGGCTGTAGATTTGAAAGTCGGTGGCCACTCCCTGCTTGCCGAACAATGTGGCCGCGTCTTTGAAGGACATAAAGACTAGCGAAGAACTCCAGATACCGGCGTCGGCTGAAAAAAGGCCAACCACGTTAAATAATTTTCGCTGTTGGCACCTCATGCTAAACTGGTCGCCGGGCTGTAGCTTGAAATGCCTTGCCAAATCTACCCCCACAACCACCTCGCCGGGCTGTTCAAACATCCTGCCGGACACGCACGAAACGGACTCGGGGAGGTTTTCTTTGTCGATGCCCACAATGACCGCCAGCTTGTTTTGCACGTGTCCGCGCCCGATGATGCGCGGGATGACCCTTGTTACGCCGTAAATTTTTTTGACTTCATCGAGATACTTCAGCGGTATGGCGGTATTTCTGCCGAATTCGTCAAAGGTCAGGTAAAGGTCGCCGCCAGCCGCGACGGAGGCCATTGATTGTCTTCGAATGCCTTCCGAGATGGCGATTGCGGCGAGAAAAGGGGTGAGGATGGCGATAATGCACAGGCAGACGACGACGGTCTTCGTCCTATGCCGCACAAGATTTTCAGCAGCCAAATAAAAGAGATTCAGGTGTTTATTCAATGGATTAACCAAAGCAGTATAAGCCGGAAGGGTAAAGTAAGATTTATGACGTCATATTGTATGGTAAAGCTCTTCAAGGTTTCAATGGAATTTTAAGGATGTGTGATGGATGGCTACCCTATCATGGTTTCTCATTTGTGCCTGGCGTTTTCAATTTGGATAGTGTGGGGAAAAACACAACCACGGGAATTCTCTTTTTTAAGGGGAATTTACCTCGAAAATCTGTGCGATCCGTATATTCCGTGTGTTCTGTGTGTTCCGTGGTTCCAATTGTTTTGTATCACCGTATCCACCATATAATTTTTCCTTCAAAATTCCTTTTTCTTATTCCGTATGAATAAGGTAAAATCATGGTGTCAACCGGGAACGGTTGGTCTGCGAAATGTCTACGGTCGAAGGATAATTGAGCATTTGTCGTGACACTTTTCGTTCGGATTATCATTTTAAGGGGTACTTTATGGCAGATGAAAAATATAACATTCAGAAAATAGACGACTACCGCTGGCGCATCCCCCGCGAGGGCAAGATGCGGGTGGACGGCATTATTTACGCCGATGAGCGTATGATGAAGGAAATCCAGAATGACGAGAGTCTTCAGCAGGTGATTAACGTCTCTTATCTTCCCGGTATCGTGAGCCACTCGCTGGCGATGCCTGACATCCATTGGGGTTATGGGTTTCCTATCGGGGGCGTTGCCGCGTTTGACATGGATGAAGGGGTGGTTTCCCCCGGCGGCGTGGGGTATGACATTAACTGCGGGGTGCGGTTGCTGAGGACGGGCTTGCAGCGTGTGGAGCTTGCAGGCAAGACGGAGTCCCTGGTAAATACGCTTTTTTCCAACATCCCATCCGGCGTAGGCTCGCATCGCAAGGATTTAAAGCTTTCACACCAGGATGAGAAAAACGTCCTCAAAAATGGGGCGGCGTGGGCGGTGTCGCAGGGTTTCGGCACAAAGGAAGACCTTGACCACATCGAAGAGCGTGGATGCATTTCGGGCGCCGACCCGGAACTGGTTTCCACCCGCGCACTCGAACGGGGACGCGCGCAATTAGGCACACTCGGTTCGGGGAACCACTTCGTCGAGGTGGGCTATGTTTCCGAGGTGTATGACGAAAAGGTTGCCCGCGTACTGGGGCTTGAAAAGGATGCCATCACCATCGTGGTTCACACGGGGTCGAGGGGGCTGGGGTATCAAGTCTGCGACGATTTTATTCGGGTTATGATTGAGGCGGCCAGGAAATACCAGATAGAACTGCCCGACCGACAGCTCTGCTGCGCGCCCATTAAGTCTCAGGAAGGGCGCGATTACCTTGCGGCAATGGCCTGTGCGGCCAATTATGCCTTTACCAACCGGCAAATGATCACCCACTGGGTGAGAGAGTCCTTTGAACAGGCGCTGCACGTGAGTCCGAAGGAATCACGTATCTCCCTGGTTTACGACGTGTGCCACAACATTGCCAAGTTTGAGGAACACATCGTAGACGGACAGAAGAAACAGCTCTGCGTACACCGCAAAGGCGCCACCCGCGCGTTCCCGCCGGGACATCCCGGCACGCCGGAGGCGTACAGGGCGGTCGGACAGCCCGTTTTGATTCCGGGCGATATGGGGCGTTGTTCTTATGTACTGGTCGGCACGGAAAAGGCGTATCTCGACACCTTCGGCAGCTCCTGCCACGGGGCGGGAAGGCTTATGAGCCGTGGGCAGGCAATACGGGCGACCAAAGGCAGAAACATTGCCGGCGAACTGAAGGAGAAAGGCATCCTCGTTCGCGCCGATAGCCGCTCCACCATCGGCGAAGAGGCACCGGAGGCATACAAAGACGTGACGGAGGTGGTTGACGTCGTAGAACACGCGGGCATCAGCCGGAAGGTTGTGCAGCTTAAACCATTATGTGTTATAAAGGGGTAGGTTCTTTGTACAATGAATGATAACATGGCTGGCATATTTCCGAAGAAGACTTGTCCGGCACTTTTCTGGTTGTGCGCGCTTGCCGTTCTCTATAGCGTCGTCGGATGCGCGTCATTAGACATCAACCATGGCGCGTTTTCCCCTTCCCACCAAAGGTATACGGTACGTGTGCCTGAGCAGGGATGGGAGCCGATGCGCGTGGACAGGGAGGATATTGCGCTGTGGCACAAGCAGTGCCACGCCATGATTGCCGTTATTTCCAACAGCACAGAGGGCAAGGGGCTATCGGTAGAGATTGCGAACAGCAATCTTTTTATTGGGATGAAGGACAAGCGTATTATTACAAAGGAACACGTGACGATAAGCGATCAGGACGTCTTACACACCACGCTGGAGTGTGTGATGGATAACCAGCAATTGAAGGTGGAGTCGTACAGCATAAAAACGGGGGACACGGTTTTTGACCTGATATACTGGGCGCCGCCCGATTTGTTTGATTGTGCAAGAGGGGCTTTTGAAGAGATGGCGATGTCCTTTCGGCTGGCAGCCTATGAAAACAGATAAATATTCGTAAATAAGTCTTGTAATCCAACATTCAATAGTCATTCACCAAAAATGAATAAATATCGAAATTATAGGGAAATGTAGGGAAATAAATGGTTTTAACGCAAGACAAGTTAGATGTTGCCGTAAAAAAGAGATCCAATCTTTTTAACTGGAGAGGACAGTTTACGCCAGAATTTGTTGAATATGTTCTTATGAATTTAAGCAATGCAGGCGATTACATTCTCGATCCTTTTTCCGGCAGCGGGACAGTTCTCTTAGAATCTGCGAAGTTAAATCTCCAAGCCACCGGTTTAGAAATTAATCCCGCGGCCTATGCAATGTCAAAGTTTTTTGCTTTCTGCAATTTATCTTTTCCCGATAGAATAGGATTTGCAAACAAAATTGAGTCAAAAGTAATCTCACATATTGTAAACCTGAACGGGCAAAGAATTTACTTGGAAAATCCAGACTACCGGACTGCATACAGCAATTTACTTCAATTTGCAGAGACAGTAATTAAACAATTACCGGTGAAAAATGAAAGAATATTTCTTCTAACCATTCTTTTTAAATCAGAAAAAGACAAAACTCTTACCGTTCGGGAATCTATTTTGAAATCCTTTAGTTACATAAAGAATTTATTCTTAAACCTCCCTTTTTCAGACAAGCCCATATCTGCTTCACTAAATGACGCAAGACACGCAGGCGACGCCTTTACCAATAAGATTGACTTAATACTTACGTCTCCTCCATACATAAATGTTTTTAACTATCATCAAAACTACCGAGCAATAATTGAAACCTTTAACTTCGATGTATTAAAGGTCGCACACAGCGAGTTTGGCTCAAATAGAAAAAACAGAGGCAATAGATTTAAGACGGTCGTGCAATATTGCATAGATATGGAGCAATCTCTAAGAGCGTTCTGGCATGCCCTGAAGCCAAACGGTAGGATTGTTTTAGTGGTCGGCAGAGAATCAAATGTCAGGGGAAACCCGTTTTACAATGGGCAGATAGTAGTTGAAATTCTTGAGAAGTTGAATGCTTTTTCTAAAATAAAGATTCTTGAGAGGAAATTTACAAACAAGTTTGGCATTAACATTAAGGAAGATATTATCATTGCAACTAAAACGGGGGAATTAACCAAGCACTTTTTCGGGCGTAACATTGCATCGAAACACCTTGAAAAATGTTTGCAAACTTCCACAAATAACGTTTTTGCTGATATCGAGGATGCAATTAACAGCATTGACGAGGTTAAAGCATCCCCGATTTTCAATCCTAAAAATGTCATTTCGAGTGAGGACCACAAATGAGCCGCACACCGCATAGAGAAAAATTACTTGCTGCAATAGAAAATCCGAAAGCAAATGGCGACATTGCTTTTCTGAAAGAAGCCTTTGCCGCTTATGAAACCTGGATAAATAAGTTAAATGCTTTGTCTTCCACAGGAGAGACAAGAATTAAGGAAATGACGTCTCATCTCAATGAATATAAAGACTTTTTGGAAGTTGATCTAATCGCCTCAAAAGGCTCAGATTTTATCAAGAGACAAAAAGGACAACTGAAACTTGATAACAGTATTCTAGAAGAGTTTTTGATCCATCTTGTAAGCCCTACGGTTCTGTGCAATCTTCCAAGCTTTGAACTTGAGACCGGACCACAAACAGCATTTTTGTCTTTGTCTTTTCGACCATCCAACGTTTCAAGTTTAAATGAAAAGCCGGAAGTACTTCTAAAAGTTAAAGATCAGGATTTCACCATAGGAAAAGCCATATATTACAAATTTTCGTCTGATGTTACCTTTAACCATCGAAAAACGGTAGACGGCAAGTTTTATCTGGCCGTTCTTGCTGCCGAGTGCAAGGTGAATTTTGACAAAACGATGTTTCAGGAATGCGCCGGTACCGCATCAAGACTAAAACAAGGTTGCCCGGTTGCCAAATATTATGCTCTGGTTGAGTATTTGGATATGCAGCCTGAAGATACGAGACTTACAGAGATTGATAATGTCTTCCTGTTACGAAAGACTAAACGGCTCCCATTCGAAAAAAGAAATATATTAGCGGAGGTGAAAGCACAACACCGTGACTTTCCTATTTCAGCAGATGTTATCAGCAAGTTTGTTACGGAGATTCAAGGATTCATTGAAGCAACTTGGTATAATCCGGAAGAAGCATTAAAAAGAGGTTCTTTTGTCTAACATATCACGAATGTGGCTAGCCATGTGAACAATTGGTTAGCCTGTATAACAAAATCGGCGGTTGTTGCTGAAATTAGCCCGGAGAGAGAAGGAACTGCCTGTTGATAGAAAAAGACATATTTTACTGTATCCTTCGTTTGCTTAACCGGTCTGATATTTCGAATCGCTAGAAAATTTGCAAAGGATAGCCCGTGGGCGCATTACTGTTTGTTGATACATCCATTAAAAGATTTATCTATTCCGTGGGGCAGATCACCCTGTTGGCCATGCAGGGATTTGCCGGGATATTCACCCCCCCCTTCAACCTAAAATTGATACTCCGTGAGATTGATAATTTTGGCGCCGGATCGCTCCTCCTGGTCAACCTCATTGCGCTCTTTACGGGGATGGTAATGGCGCTGCAAACGATCTACGGACTCCGCATGTACGGCGCGGAGATGTACGTCGGCAGCGTCGTTTCGCTCACCCTGGTGAGGGAACTGGGACCCGTTATGGCCTCCATTATGGTGGGCGCCAGGGTTGGCTCCGGCATTGCAGCGGAAATAGGGGCGATGCAGGTGACGGAGCAGATAGACGCCATGCGCGCTCTGGGCGCCAGCCCCATAAAGAAACTGGTGACGCCGAAGATTATCGCCGCAATGATTGCCGTGCCGCTACTGACGGTTTCTGCGGACGTTGTCGGCATTTTTGGCGGGATGATAGTAGCGGTATTCGAGCTTGAGATCGGGCGGACGTTTTATATTAATTCCGTCCTCAAGACCGTTACTATTTCAGACCTGTTAAGCGGCATTGGCAAAACGGTGTTTTTCGGGATTATTATTACCATAGCAGGTTGTTTTTTTGGACTGAGGACTAGCGGCGGCACAACGGGCGTTGGGCGTTCCACGACGGTGACGGTCGTTACGACGTCTATATTGATCCTTGTTTCCGATTTCTTTCTCACAAAACTATTTTTGATCCTATTTTAACGGATAGGAATTTCAATGCCTTTGTAGGGACACGGTGCCCGTGTCCTTACGTGTGAATACAAAAAAGTCGCCAAAGGTCTAATTTGTCGTTTGTAGCGCAGGCGTCCCGCCTGCTGTTTTTTAAATGCAGGCG
>CAYHFB010000073.1:0-11254 GCA_964355695.1 uncultured candidatus Brocadiaceae bacterium | reverse complement strand
AAAGCCTCGCCCTACGTATAAACAGAAAAAAGTCGCCGAAGGCCTAATTTAATGTGGATTTTTAATATAAAACAAGGACTATATGTATGCAATATCAAGTAGGCAAGATTGGAAGGGTTGTTGTGGCAAAGTTTGAAGATAAGGAGGATGTCCTCGCTAACCTCTACACCATTGTAAAAAAAGAGGTGATTACCTCCGCTGTGTTTTACCTGGTTGGCGGTATGCGTGAGGGCAAGATTGTCGTGGGGCCTGAAAAGGACGTGCTTCCGCCCACCCCGGTTTGGAGAACGCTGGGAGAAAGCCATGAAGTGGTTGGCTTTGGAACCATTTTTAATCAAAACAACGAGCCGAAGGTTCATTTACATGCCGCTTTCGGGAAGAAGGACAGTGTGAAGGTGGGTTGTCTGCGGGAAAATTCCACGACGTTCCTTGTCCTTGAGGCGGTAATCATGGAGATTACGGGCATTAACGCGGCAAGGGAGCTTGACCCAGCCATCGGAATGAGCATACTTAAATTGTACTAAAAACATTTAAAACTAAAAACGGGATAAATCATGGACATTTTAAAGGCTATAAAAGAGAGAAGAACCATACGGAATTTCCAGAAGAAGGATATTCCTGCTGAAATCGTAGACAAGCTCGTCGAGTCTCTGGTTTGGGCGCCCAGCGCGGGAAACCTGCAGGCTAGAAAGTTTTATTTTGTAAAAGATAAAGGACTGAAAGAAGCCCTTACCTCTGCATCACTTGATCAGAGTTTTATAGCCGACGCCCCCCTGGTAATCGTCGGTTGCACCGACCACGAGATAGCTAAAAAGTATCGCGAAAGAGGTGTGTCGCTTTTCTCCATTCAGGATGTAGCAGCCAGTATCATGGGAATGATGCTGGTGGCGCACGAAAACAACCTCGGCACCGTATGGGTAGGCTCATTTATCGATGAAGAGGTAGGCGAAATACTCAATCTGCCTGAAAATCTGCACCCCGTGGTAATCGTGCCGGTTGGGTACCCTTTAAGCATTCCAACAACGCCGCCGCGTGTCCCGGTCAGCGAGGCGATTGTGTTCAAATAACTTATGAAATCGTTCATACGTAACATCCCGAAGGCAGAACTCCATATCCACATTGAAGGGACGCTGGAGCCGGAACTCATGCTGGAAATTGCCAATCGAAATGGGGTATCGCTTCGTTTCAACACCGTTGACGACGTGCGCAATGCCTACACCTTCAGCAACCTTTCGTCCTTCCTGCGCGTCTACTATGAGGCCACGAGCATACTCCTGCGTGAGCAGGATTTCTACGACGTAACCCGCGCATATTTGGAAAAGGCACACACCCAGAACGTGCGGCACACGGAAATGTTCTTTGACCCGCAGTCCCATACCGAAAGGGGCGTTCCATTTGAAACGGCGATTTCCGGCATACACCGGGCGCAGTCCGATGCCCGGCGGGAGCATGGCATCACGTCAAAACTTATTATGTGCTTCCTGCGCCATCTCAGCGTGGATTCGGCTATGGAGGCGCTTAAGGAAGCCATCCCATTTAAGCATTGGATTGTTGGCGTTGGCCTTGACTCGACAGAGGCAGGATATCCGCCTGAAAAGTTTACCCGCGTGTTTGAGAAAGCGCTGGCTGAAGGGTTTTTGACGGTTGCCCATGCAGGCGAAGAAGGTCCGGCGGAATATATATGGCAGGCGCTGAAACAACTCATGGTCTCCCGCGTCGATCACGGTGTGCGCTGCACCGAGGACGCACATCTGGTTCAAACACTGAAGGCAAGGCAGACACCCTTAACCGTCTGCCCGCTGTCCAACGTCAGACTTCGCGTCTTCGATGACATTGCCGGCAGCAACCTAAAACACCTGCTTGACATGGGACTGTGTGTCACGGTCAACTCTGACGACCCGGCATATTTTGGGGGCTACGTTATGGAAAACCTCCTGGCCGCGCAGTCCGCCCTGAACCTGAGTTACGGCGATGTTTTCCGATTGGCAAGAAACTCGTTCAACGCCTCATTTCTCAGTGAAGAGGAGAAGCAAACCCTGCTAAACGAGCTGAAGCTGTTTTGCTCACACAATTTACCCAAATCCGTAGCTCAAACATTTAGGTTTGATGAATGTTGCACCCAACATTGATGCAGGCATTGTCAGGCATTGTGCAAATGGTTTCAACTCGACATAAGCGATTCTGCAAATAAAATGCAGCGGGTGAAGAAGAGGATGTGTCCCCATAGCGTCATTTTGGCCTCGCCCGGAAGCGCGTCGCCGGTGCTTGCGGGTGAGGTGGTTATGGCGGGTTTGGCGGTGGGTGTTTTTCCCAGCCGTCAGATGGAGTGGCTTGTTGGGCGGCTTTGATTTATTTTTTTGGTTCTTCTGTCGCGGAGTTAAAACGAACCAATTTCTCCCAGTCAATCTCTCCGTTATCTTTGCAAAAGACGTTTGCAAATTCTTTGGTGAATTTGTTAATCATTTGTGAATACGATTTTACAAAATCATCATTCTTTTCTTTGGACAGGTATCCAAGTGGTTCAACAATTTCCGTAAAAAGATTGCTATCGCCGGATATGAATTCCCAAAAACGTTGACCGCAATATTTAAAATAATCGCCTTTATCCGGTTTATGGTCCCGCCCGTAGCAGCATCCATTTACAGCAACAATGTTCAACTGTGAGTTACCGGTTCTCAGTGTTTTTTTGGCGGTCTTGAAGTCTGCTGCCATTTTCGCAATTTGAGAGCTATTGCCCCAATTTGGTCCCGACTTGATCGTTACGATATTTCGTATTCCATTGCTGTCAAATTCAAGGTCAATGCCCGTGATTCCTGATTTTCGTCCACAATAAACCTTATCGTTTATAAAAATAGCAAGCCCTTCCAGCCAATCACCAAAAATAGTTTCTTCGTTAGATGAGATATGGGCGTCCACCAGTCCCTTTATAATCTGTTCAGCCGTCAATACATATTTTGCTTTGAATAAATACGGATTTTTCCGTTTAAGAACGATCGACAACCTCAATCCGTCGAGGCTTTGTATACGCTTTTGATGAAACGTGCCGATATTTTGTTCAACGTATTGAAGTACGTCTTTTAGGTTTAGTTTTTTCATAATTTGCCGTTGGCTCAAATAAAGATAGCTCGACAGGTTTCAATTTCTTTCTAACCATTTCGCAATAATCTGAAACGATGTCGATGCCTATTGAATTCCGTTTCATTCTGTTTGCGACAATTAAAGTTGTCCCCGAACCCATAAATGGATCAAGAACCGTGTCGTAATTTTTCGTAAAAAGTTTAATGAACCATTCAGGCAATTCCTCTGGAAAGGCGGCGCTGTGGTTTTTATTGTTACATTCCGTTGCCAGGTGCAAAACATTTGTTGGGTAGGCCATCTTTCTATCAACCCAATTTGATATGTTTTTGCCGAAACCGCTCCCGACCTTTGAATTATCACGGATTTTGTCGGTGTTGGAAAGTTTTTTCAGTCTTGTGTTTGCCCAGTCGCCCATGGGAACCATCACTTCTTCTTGATACATATCGAAGTTGCGGTTTTTATTGAATTGAAGAAGTCTTTCCCATGAGTCACGAAACCGGTTAGGCCATTTCCCGGGATAACAATTCTTTTTATGCCAAATAAATTCTTCGGTCCATAACCATCCTTGTTTACGCATTTCTAAAATCAGTTCCATTACATAGGTACTGCGTTCTCCTTCAACCACTTTTTCTTTTATGTTTAAAATAAAAGTTCCCGTTGGCTTGAGAACTCGTAAGAGCTGCAATGAAATGGGCAAAAACCACTCTACGTATTTATCATGCCGAATGCCTCCATAGGTATTTTTCCGCTGATCTGCGTAAGGTGGCGATGTTATTATAAGATCAACGGTGTTGTCTGCAAGCAACTTTAACTGCTCTTTGTTGTCCCCAAAATATATATCGGTAGTTATTTTCATTGTATGTTCATTGTTAATAATAAAGTTCTTTTCCCAGCAATAAACTATTGACACTAATATTTTTTGTTTTTCCGGTTCTGTCAACGTGAAAAGGCGCTGTCTTTCTTACCCTATCCCATTGGCAGTAAATGCAGTTCATTTCTTTTTCCTCTTTCCATCTTATCCGATGTAACAATTTTGAGATTATCCAGTTTGTATTTCCTAATCAACTGGAGACCTGTTGTGTTAATTTGCTCAGGAGATTGGCGCTGCTCAGCAAGCTGATGGCGAACTTCATGCAGTTGCCACAACGCAGCGTCTTCCTCTTTGCTGTAATCGTTCTTATAATGAGCCATACTGGTCACCTCCCATATTCTCAAGTGTTAAAATCTGAATGTCATGATACCGATGCTTACGATTGATTTCATGAATCGCTTTCATTGTCTTCAGATTGACAATGTGTCTGGAGTTCCACGAAGCGATTGCATCGGTCGCATAGCAAGAAGCGATTGCGATATGCACGGTATCATTGACTTCTCACGGTAAAATATACTCTCTGTAAATTTCGGCAAGTTTAAATACCTCATCATTAACTTCTAAAACGGATATTGAAAGCGAATTGAGGAGATTTAACATCTTTTCCTTTAATTCGCGATCAGGGTTCTTATCGACTTCTTCCAATACCAGGGTTGACATGAATAGGTCAAACTCTTTAGCATTCTGTTGAGTCCATTTCTGTGTGATGAGTTGTCTAGCAGGTTTTCCGCAAATCAAAATAGGTTGAGATAACAGACGTATCAAGATATATTTTCAAGCTCATGTTTCTTGCCTTCTATAAACATTGTTGATATAGCCTGGCGATATTTAGTAAATGTTTTCCCCTCTGGATTGTGCCCGTTGTATCAAGGCCTGGCTGAAACACGCCCCTCCTACTTCCTTGAGGCGTACCCCATGTTGGGCAATGTGGGCAATGTGGTCAATGCGGTCTTGAGGCCAAACAAATTCATGAATTTCCATTTTTGATAAATTTAAACAAATCTGTCACAAAACGCGATACGGATTTTCCCGGTTGTGCGGAATATTCTTTCGCTGATTCAATGAAATCGCCGTCTATCCGCAAGGTCAATTGTGTAATCATAGTTCCCTTTTTTGCACCGTTGGAAGACGGATATTAAAAATCTCGTCAGCTTGCGATAGCCAACTTCCCTGCCTCACTATCAATCTTACGTAATACTTCTTGAATAGCGTCAACTTCCGATTCTTCAAAATATGCTTCTCCGCACTGATTGCATACCCATGCCGGAATGGCGTCAAACAGTAAATGATATCCTTTTCTGTCAACGTGAAAAGGCGCTGTCTTTCTTACCATACCCCCTTGGCAGTAAATGCATTTCATTTTATTTCCCTCTTTCTTAAATTATCTTCCCACTGTTCACGGTCAGGAAGATATGCCGTTATTATTGCAAGATAATCTTCGTTTGGAGAACAAACGACATGTATTGCCCGCTCACCGTCTCCATAACCAAGAATCAAACAACTATGTCCTCTGGTGTCTTCCGGATAATCCTCAATAAGCTCGCCGTTATTCATTACCCGATGTACTTCTGACGTACTAATAATTCTATCCGGTCGTGACATCTGCCGAATTGCATGCGACAAAATTAATAACTTTTTCTCAGCGGATTCTCGAACCAGTTGAATTGTGTTTTTTTGAATACTCACGTATAAACTATACCCTTGAAGTAATAGTTCCCCCCTGTAGGTTTGACGCACTTAATAATACTATTTATGCGTCCTGATTGCAAAGGAGTCAATATTTGTTTCTACATGATTGGCATAACAGCGTGTTATTTTGTTTTTTTATGGCCTAACACTCAAGCTAAGGGACTCGGCTGCCTTTTTCAGCATAGCTCTTGAACGATTTGTTAGTTGCCGTTTTGATGTCTTCCTACATAACACTCAAACAAAATGCGTGAGCCGTCCTTCGTTTGGCTAAAAATAATTTCGCGGTGATTTCGGCTTTGTTGAACGACTGCTTTTCCAGATTTGAAGTAGGTAACAGCCCCCCATTTTGTATCTATTATGGGTTTGTCTATCATGTAGTGTACGATCCATAATCTATAACCGTTTTCAATTTGAAAACTTCCAAGCAAATCTGTCCCCATTGAATCACGTCCGGGCCAGCCGGAAAAATTAGAGTGGGGTGCTGTAAAGAGCAAAACAATTTCTATTGCTTTACCAGTAGGTGGTGCTGTTATCCACAAGGCAGAGCAAGGGTCTTTATCACTAATGGGTATGGTAACTGCATCTTCAGGAATTATAATTCTCAAAGCCAGTGTACAACCCGCACATATTTCTGGAGGTTTTAGCCATTTATCAACAAAACGATTTGAGGTAAGGCGACTTTCTTCCACTACTTCCTTCTTCAGAAAGTTAGAATCAAACGCAATATGCCATGAACCAGTTTGGTGTAGGCTTACTTTCAGTGCTTTTCCTATTGCACGATTCGTAATATAAACGTCACTTTTGCCCGTGCCCACACTTGTCCAACATTTCCAGATGCCGGATCTTTTATTCAGGTTATTCTTAAGACCAAAGCGAATCGAAGTTTTGGACACTGTTGTAATCCTCATGCAATGCTAGCGTTTTTAACCTTAATATCCTTATGAAGTTAGAACTTACTTGATATTTTTTGCCATTGTCCTGGGAAATAGATTTTAGCTTTCGTGCAAAGCTCAATTTTGCTTACATTTTCGGAAATTGGCTCAAGTTTAAAAATGGGAGAAGCCCAAACGGCACTTGACGTAAGCGGGTAATATTTCATCTGTCCGCCAGAATCGCTATACCATTCAAAAACTCTACCGCCGTTTTTATCATTGCCGTTTATGTGACCCGCTATTACGCGCTGACCATTTTTAACAACTTCAGGATAATACCACTCAAGTTCAGCGGGATTTGGTAAATCAATTTTGAACCAATGAAGTTGATAACACCCTGAATCGTTATACATCAGGGTCAGATAACAACTTTTTGACACATCAATCATTCCACCCTGTTCTATACTGACAGCGGTTTTCCATTTTCCCACAAGCTCGACAATTCCTTCTCCTACCTCTTGCGGACGGTTTCCATATTCAGATTTCTTTATACCTTTGGTTTCTAAAAAGTCTGCAAATTTCTTAACAGAATTGGATAACTCTATAGTGACTCGGCCATCTTTTTGAATACGATTCAATTCGCTTCTCATTTTGCAAGAGATGCCGTATTTAACAGGCCGACTTGGGTCATTTAGTAACACATCAAAAATGGATTTGTTTTCTTGATTTTCACCATTGAAAGTAGTGGCTACTGTTCTTTCAAAATCACGCCAACCGGGAAGTGTGCGCCCGTTTTCAATAGCAAGCATCCCTGAACCATCTTGGTAAGTGCTGAGTATCAGACGGAATTTTTCAAATTCAGCCTTCGTCGGTATTCTGTTAACAAATGCCAATGTCATTTTGAATTCCATTCCAACTCTAATTCATCTTTTAAGAGAATATCAATCGAAACGTTATATACTCGTGATACACTCAACACAAATTCAACCGTAGGTGTTTTTTTGCTTGATTCGAGTTCGCTAATATAACCATGTGCGCTATAACCTAATGACTCTGCAAATTGTTGCAGTGTTAAATTGCTTTCTAACCTTAAGCTTTGTAACTTTTCTCCAAACTTTAAGAGTTTTGGCTTTGATTGCACCCTTGACATTGAGTAACTCCAATGCTATAATGTCTCTACCAGAGACAATTGTTTTCGGTGAAAAAATAAATATGGATACTAAAAACGAATACACTATGCTAAATAGCCCTATTAAATGGGTAGGTGGTAAATCAAGACTGCGAAAGCCAATTATTGATTTACTACCTGCTCATACTTGTTATGTAGAAGTCTTTGGCGGAGCCGCTTGGGTCTTATTCGGAAAACCGCCTAGTGATGTGGAAGTCCTTAACGACAAGGACCACGAATTAATTAATTTCTTTCGTATTGTAAGAGAACAACCCGAAAAATTCTTACAATCTTTTGACCTTGAATTAGTTTCACGGGCTGAATTTCAGAGACTCGCAGCACTAAACATACAAAACTTAAATGAAATGCAACGTGCTCACCGATTTTACTACTTAATTATGGCTGGATGGGGCGGTGAACTGAATTATCCACGCTTTCAAACCAGTACCAATGATGGTGGACATGGCAACAGGCTTATTGGTGCTTTAGAGACCCTCCGAAAAAGAATAGAGCCGATTCATAACCGGTTACGAACTGTGATTATTGAAAACCTAGCATGGGATAAATGTATTGATAGATACGATACCGACAATACATTAATGTACCTTGACCCACCATATCCTGACAATGGAGTAAATTATTTTTATAATATGCGTGATTGGGCAGACCATAGACAATTAGCAGAACGTATTAGCCGAACAAAATGTAAATGGATACTTTCATCTTATGACTCTGATGAAGTTCATCAATTATTCAATGGATATCACTATACTTACGTTACGTCTGCATCGGGCATGAAGGCCAAGAAAAACGGAAAAGAACGTGTACTAAATCGTGAAGTGTTGATAACAAACTTTGAACCACCAAGTTCTAAAGGGTACGGAATACCGACAGAAAGTAAGCAACTACGCTTTTTTTAGCAGGCGCATTTATTATTACTTCATGTGTACAAAACGTTATCGCACGAATAAATTTGCGGGTTCAGATTGCTAACCAGTACCCTTAAGGGCTTGTTTTATGGAGCAAGCTTGTTGCACAACCCTCTTTCCTCAACCGGTAAGCTCAAAGATTTGGTAATTATTTTTCTGTATACCCGCGTGGTAGTAAATCAAAAATCAAAAAATATTGCAAGTGTTTTAAAGCACCCTCCACAAAGAATCCCTATTACCACATCCCTCCTTATGCCCACCAACTCATAAAGAAATCGTTTCTGAGCATCTTGCTACTTCCTCGATAAAAGTGATTCCGCAAACAGAATGCAGAGGGTGAAGAAGAGGATGGGGCCCCATAGCGTCATTTTGGCCTCGCCCATGAGCGCGTCGCCGCCTGCGCTTGCTGGTGAGGAGGTGATGGTGAGGTTTGTTCCTGCCAGGAGGGCGGTGACGTTGTTTTGCTCTATTTTATCGAGGTTCGACTCCTTCGTGTCGAGGTTTACCGCAAATCTTTGGGGGAGCTTTGGGTGTGCCTCGCCGTTTACGGTAACGGTGTAGACGCCCGGTATGCTGGCCTCGTTATAGGAAAAGAACTTTTCGTTGTTTACGCTCTGTGGTTGCAACAGGGTTTTTTCGCCTTCAGGGTTCATTATTTCCAAGGCATTAACGTCGTAAGGCGACGGTAATTGCCATGCGTCTGCAACTTCTATCCCGTGCTGCATCTCCTCGCCCACGTTGCCAGCAAGGTATCTGCACAACTGTTGTATCAGGGGCAGGAAGAGGGGTTTTACGGGGAGGTCTGTCCAGTCTCTGTCGAGGGACGAGGCAAAGAACACGACTTTCCCCTTGTCCACCTGCCTTTCAACAACGGCCGGTGTGTCGTTGGAAAAGGAAAGTATGGTATTGCAGTTTCCGGGGGAAGAGGGATCGACGTACATTATTCTATAAAACTTTATGGTGTTCAAGACGTGTTTATCCGCCTCTGAAAAAGCCCGTAGCATGGGGTGCGGCGGCTCGGTGGTCTTCAGGTGGAGCGGTTGTTCTTCCGACAACGCACCGCTGTCCGAGAAAGTCCTTACGGTATGGAGGCGGTAAGGCAGCAGATCGCCAAACGCGTTATTGTAGTAACCGGCGTCCACCTTGCCGCCCATCGAAAAAACGACGGAGCCTCCCTGCCTCACGTATTTCTCAAGCTCTCTGATCTTTTCCGTGGGAAGTGTCTCTACGTTGCAGAGAAAGACAATCGGAAAGCGGTCAAGGTTGATATCGCCTACCTCCTGCACGGAACAGACGACCGGGTTGATGGATGATGCGTGGTCGCGTCCGGGGTTCAAGGCCTTTTCCAAATAATACGTCTCGCTCTCGTGGATGTTTGTTTTCGGGTCGCCGTCGATCAGGAGAATGTCCAGTTTACGCGAGGAGTTTATGGTGAAATACCGCTTATTGTCGGCGTTCAGGCGGTCGTCCGGGATTTCAATCCACCCGGCAATGTCTTTTCTCTTGCCCGGCTTTGCATCCGTATACTCTGAGGCTATGCTAAAGGAAAACTCCTTCACCTCGGATGAATTAGCGTCAATGTTGTAAAACCCCTGAGTGGTCTTTTTCCCGTTGATAAATACCTGCGCAAGGAGGTTTTTGACCTTGTCGGGTGAGAAATTGGATACGGTAACCTTGATGCGTCCCTCCTCTGTTTTCTGGAAGGTTTCGACGTGCAGTTCAATGGCGGTTATGGCAATATTTTTAAGCGCCTTGTCCTCCGACACGTCCACGACGTGTATTCGGGAAACATGGTTCCGTAATTTCTCATTTCCACTCTTGAACCAATCGGCGTCCCATCCGTTCCGTGTCAAGTCCGTCAGTAAAAAAATCCGCTTGAGCGTCGTCTCGCCACCGGCAATCAGTATCTCCACAGCCGCATCCATTGCTGACGCGACGTCGGTGGTGACAAACCGTGGACGTGACTGCTCCAATAAGGTTAGCAGTTGGCCCTTGTCGTAATCAAGTTCCGGCAAAGCTTGCGGCTCAGCGCCGGTTTTTGTGTGTTTTCTGGTATAATCGGAGCAAAGGATTACTGCTGCGTTATCATCTTTTGTCAGGTTATTGATAATCATCCTTGCCGCGTTCCTGGCCGTTGCAAAAAAAGATTCATTGCGCCCGGCGTACTGCATGCTGTAAGAGTCGTCCAGGATGATAACGTTGCTGGTAGTGGTGCTTTTCCCGGATGCGCCGCCGCCAAAATTGGTTAGATAGGGCTTTGCTACGGCCAGCGCCAGGAATGTTATCAAGGCGGTCCGAAGCATCAAGAGAATCAACTGGCGCAGCTTAAACTTTACCGAGATACGCTTATTGCTCTGTAAAATGAAGTCAATAGCGGCAAATTTATGAGAAAGCGCCTTTTTCCTGTTAATCAGGTGGATAATGATAGGGATGCTCATCCCTAGGATGCCGGACAGTAAGATTGGATTTAGAAAAGAAATCATGCCAAATTTTATCATGTATTGATGGTTATTGAAATTGAAAAAATGGATGCCTATTGCATTGCGCGACATGCCGCAACCAAATTGCAAATAACCACATATAGACACGAATTACCTGGCGCGGCCTCTGGCCGCAACCAAAAAATGCTAAACAACAGAGACACGAA
>CAYHFB010000072.1:0-11266 GCA_964355695.1 uncultured candidatus Brocadiaceae bacterium | reverse complement strand
CCAGTCTTTTCAAGGCATTCAAAGGAATTTAATTCTTGTGTGGTTTTACGTGTTCCGGTACGCTTTTACCACAAGGTACAACGTAAGTACGACATGGGAAACGTTCAAAATCCGAAACAAAGGGGGTACGCGCCACGCGTAAAGTGTCACTAACGCACGAGGCGGCCTGTAAGGGCAAGATTGCTTTACAATAACAGGTAAAAACAGGTAATAATTAAAAATACCAGAAAATAAGATATGATAGATAATAATTAAGTGACAGCGCGACGGCGCGACAAAGACGCATTCCTGTTTAAAAGCTTTTCATGTACGCCGGTATAAAGCCTTGGGAAGCTCAATAGGAAGCCGCTGAGCGTGTTCGGTGTGGCACTGAGTAACGGACAGTTCCGATGGAGGGGCGTTCGTAGCGGTTGGCGCGTTCCACCATTAGGTAGCGGTCTGTAATGTGTTGACGGACAATGCAGAAAGCATAAAGGGTGTGTCTTGCCGTTTTTCAACACGGAGTCAATAGTTAAGCATGGTGTCCCCTTTTCATCAGGCAGAACCCTCTTCTTTATCTCATTGGTCGTTGTCAGGGAAAGCAATAGGCCTGTTATCTGCTCTGGCGTTCCCGTTTCAAGCAGTTCCTGAGTGTTCTTGATAATCTGGGACTCTAAAAGATAGCAGTGTCCATTGTCCCGTGCTGCCGCCAAGACGTGTTTTATACCTGCCTCAATACGAGGAACCCCATTTTTCTCGAAGCCCATATTAAGGGCAATCTTGTCGGCTGAGAAAAAACCTATTCCGTAGATATCTCTTGCAAGCTGATAAGGATTACTTAAAACCGTGTTGATTGCATTATTGCCATAGGTTTTATAGACTTTGACCGCAAAAAGAGTGCTGATACCATACTACTGCGAAAATATCATCACGTCACGGATTGCCCTATGCTCCTGCCAACTTTTTTTGATACCGAAAAGCTTCTTTTCTGCAATTCCCGGCACTTTTAGAAGTTCATCGATATTCTCCTCAAAAACATCTAATGTGCGTTCATTGAAGAACTTGACAATTTTGTGCGCCGTCTTGGGGCCGACATTCTTGATAAGACCCGAACCAAGATCCCTTTTCGAGTGCTGCGCTGGTTGACGGTTTTTTCTCGATTGCCCGTTCAGCCTTGAATTGCTCCCCGTACTTAGGATGGTGGCTCCAAGCACCGTAAAAATCCATTGAACTACCTGCAAATACCTTGGCTTGATGGATGATGACGGCTACGAGTTTATGAGGTTCATTAAAAGGGGAAACTTTTAGGACTGACCAACCATTTTCCGCATTATGGAAAGTGACCCGTTCCACAATACCAGAAAGGCGGACAAGATTATCGGCTGGTTGAGATAGAGAGGCTTGTTTCATGGTTTGGTGATTATACAGCAGAACCGCTCTCTGCGGAAAGCGGGTTTTCTTCAGGATGAAACTTCGGGTAATGTGCAGCACATTCCCCTTCGCATTATAATTCTCCAGTTTCTCCTATAATTACGCCCATTTCCTATCCTACCATTTCCCGTGCATTGTTTTTACATTTTTCAAAACAACTTGCACTCTTCTTCATTTTTGCTATACTGGACACTTCATGGTAAAAGACAATTTCCTATCATCATTTTTGCGGTAGATGGGATAAATCCCTTAAAATCTGAGGCAATTGTATCACGATGAAAGAAGACCCATTTGTGAAAACTGCAATGGAAGCGGCTGAAGAAGTGCTAAGTCTCCCGCTTTTCATTCAACGTGGCGCAGTACTTTTGTACCAGATAACCGTAAACAACAAGTTAGAGATAAAGATAAACCCCAAAAAGCCTATGCGTGGACAGTCTGCCTTTCAAACAGACTTATGTGTATTCGAAGAACTAGACTCAGATACAAATATTCCCAGGGTTGTTATGGAATTTAAGCCGAGCTTGTCCACGCATGATGTACTTATATACAGCGCAAAAGCAAAAAAGCACAAGCAGATTTACCCTTATCTCCGTTACGGTCTTGTAATTGGGAATGAGCCGAAAGTTCCTGATAGGTTCTTTATCCATAACGAGGCGTTAGATTTCTGTGTTGCTGCTGCTTCTTACAAGAAGAATCGACTCCATGAGATTTTTGCTAAGTTATTAAAATCGGAGGTACAAGCATCAAGGTTGATGGAAAAGATTGCATACGGTGTCAAGGAAGTACAGATTTATCGCAATGATATAGTTTTGGAAGAAGGAATGGGTAAGGTTGTCTAGCAATGACATATAATACTTTTAGGTGAAATAATTTATGCCGAAGGAAAGAGGAAGACAAACGAAACAATTAGATCAAACGGAAGCTAAGGCATATCGTCATTTCGAGGCGGATTCTCCTTTGCGTCCTGACGTAGGAATGCGGGAGTATACATGACCTCCGAAGAACTGAAGAAACTTGAAGCGACACTCTGGCAGACGGCAGACACCCTGCGTGCTAATTCCGATCTGAAATCCTCTGAGTATTCAACGCCTGTGCTTGGGCTTATCTTCCTTAAGTTTGCCGACAACAAATACAGCCGTTACGAAGCGGAGATTAATGCTGAATTTGAAAGGCTTAAAGGTTCCAGACGTGAAAGGCCTATCCATGAGGTCGCCATTGAGAAATGCGGGTTTTATCTTCCGCTAAAAGCCCGCTATGAATACCTTTTGAATCTTCCGGAAAAGGAAGACATCGCAAAAGCCATAAAGAACGCGATGTCCTTAATTGAAGAATATAAGCCGGAGCCGAAAGACACCATTCCCCAGGATGAATATTTCAGGCTGGTTAGAAAGCCTGAATATAAGACAATTCCCAAACAACTGCTTAAAAATTTCGCCGACATTCCCAAAGATGCGACCATGGACATGTTTGGCCAAATCTATGAATATTTTCTCGGAGAATTCGCATTGGCTGAAGGGCAGGGTGGGGGAGAATTCTTCACCCCGCGATCTGTTGTGCGTTTGATGGTGGAGATTATTGAACCTCACAACGGAACCGTATTTGACCCTGCATGTGGCTCAGGCGGCATGTTTGTCCAGTCGGCTCAATTCATCGAAAGGCGCAAATCCGGTAAAGAAGACGCCAACCTTTTCGTCTACGGGCAGGAGAAGACGCTTGAGACGGTCAAGCTTGCCAAGATGAACATTGCCGTAAATGGCCTGAGAGGGGAAATCAGGCAAGCCAATACCTATTACGAGGACGCCTTTGGTAGCTTCGGCAAGTTTGATTATGTACTCACCAATCCGCCTTTTAATGTGGATGACGTAAATCTATTAAAGGTTGAAGGGGACAGGCGTTTCAATACGTATGGCATTCCCAGGAACAAAGGCGACGCAAAGAAAAAAGACAAGGGGGCGGTAACCGTTCCCAATGCAAATTACCTCTGGATTAATCTTTTCGCTACCTCCCTGAAGCCAAAAGGCAGGGCAGGGCTTGTCATGGCAAATTCAGCCTCTGATGCGCGGCACAGCGAGGCAGATATCCGCAAGACACTAATTGAAAAGAACCTCATCTATGCCATGCTTACCCTGCCGTCGAACATGTTCTATACGGTTACGCTTCCGGCAACACTCTGGTTCTTTGATAAAGCAAAGAGCGATGACAAAATACTCTTTATCGATACGCGGAATATTTTTAGACAGATTGACAGGGCGCACCGTGAATTCTCAGATGAGCAGATACATAATATCGCGGTAATAAGCAGGCTGCACCGAGGCAATCGGGAGGCCTTTACCGGGTTAGTCCATCATTATTTTGAGAAGGGATTCTTGGGGCTTTCCGGGAATCGTTCAGCCCTTTCGGGTGTGGCAGGAAAGGTGACGGAATTTCTGAAGTCATATAATGGCAAAGACCTGCCTGATTTTGATAAGCAACTCGCGGGAGTTGAAAAACTTGCATCGGCCTTCAACGTTTATAAAAAAGAGGCAAATCCAGCTAGGGTAGATGATGCGAACAAGAAGCAGCGCAAGCTGAACGAGGCCATTCACCCGTTCTTTCTGGCCTTGCATGAGCTTCTCAAGGAGGTGGACAAGAAAGTCCGCCACATTGAGAAAGAGCAGAAGACAGGCAAGGACTTAAAAACGCTTAAAACCGAGTTGGAAGGGTTGCGTAAAAAGGTCAAGGAAACTGAATACTTCTTCCTGCATGTGTCCTGGCTACAGGCCCGCTTCCCCGAAGCAAAGTATGAAGATGTGACCGGCTTGTGCAAGCTTGCAACCATGGAAGAGATAAAAGAGCAGGAATATTCCTTAAATTCTGGCCGTTATGTGGGCGTGGTGATTGAAGAGGACGGGAAGACAGAGGAAGAGTTTATTGACGAAATAATTTCAATGAACGATGAATTAAATAAGCTGAATAAAGAAGCGCGTGATTTGGAAGATGTGATAAATCTAAATATCAAACAATTGACAAATGAATAACACTGAATTAAAACTTGTAGAAATTAGTATAAAAAGAGAAAGAAAGTTCCTTATGAGCTGCATGCGGAGAAGGGGTCGAAAAGGGGATAGAATGTAAGAGATTGCATATATATTATTTTTCTACTAAGATTTTATGAATTATCTTTTAGTAAGTTGATTTTTACGGAGGTTCGATAATGATTTCCAAATTTACTATTAATGGATTTAAAGGATTTGAACATCTTGAACTCCCACGTTTGACAAGAGTTACCATTTTGGGCGGACGCAACAATGTTGGGAAAACCACTGTCTTGGAGGCCATGTTTATGTTGTTTGATAGATTCAATCCCCAAATGATTCTCCACCAGTTCGCTTGGAGAGGAGTAAAAATTATCTCTATGGAGCCGGATTCAATGTGGGCGCCGGTATTTTATAACTATGACCTTAATAAGTCTATCAGTATTTCCGTATTAAGGAACACTACTGCAGAAAAAATGACCATTAAGTTTAATCCAAATTATATTCCATCAGCTATTCCCGCTGATATTGAGAAATCTGGCGCAAAGAGTCTTCAGATACGGACGGACCAGAAGCCTGTACCTTCGTATGCCCTCGACATAACATACGACGACGAAGGGCAAAATCAAACGGCTCACCTCTTAATGGGGCCAGAAGGCTTAGGAATACGAATTGATAACACGATGGGCAAGCAACGTAGTGCTGTTTTTATTGGCGCACGAGTTCCCGTTAATCCTTCAGAAGATGCGGAGCGTTTTGGACAACTGGACATTATGGGGAAGCAAGATAAGATACTTGATTTCCTGCGGTTGATAGAACCTAACCTAAAGAGCCTGTCATCAATAACGGTAGGAGGTACATCGCTTATTCATGGTGATGTAGGATTGACAAGAAAAATCCCTGTATCATACATGGGAGACGGTGTATCTCGTTTACTCACCATTATTCTTGCTATCGCTACATCAAAAAATGGCATTGTTGCAATAGATGAATGCGAAAATGGAATTCATCATTCCGTGATGCCTAAAATCTGGGAAGGAATAGCTCACGCAGCCCGTGAGTTCGATTGTCAGGTTATAGGCACAACACACAGCGATGAATGCCTAAAAGCAGCATATAAAGGGTTTTCCTGTGGCTTGGAAAAAGATTTAAGTTATATAAGGCTCGACAGGCTGAATAATAAAACCGTAGCAAAGACCTTTAATTATGAGATGCTTAACGTTGCTATTGAAACAAATATGGAGGTGCGCTGATGATATCTCCAATAGAAATAAAAGAAAAAAAGATTATACTCACAGAGGGAATAGATGTGTATTATTTTTCTATCTGGGCATACCAGGCATTTAAGGTTACAGGAATCCAAGTCTTGGATTTCGGAGGGATTAAAGACCTAAAAAAATATCTAAAGACTTTAATACTTCTCCCAGGTTATGAAAATGTTGAAACAATATTGATTGCACGCGATGCGGAGACTGATTCAAGCGCTGCTGTAAGCAGCATAACTACCGCATTAAGGGAAGCCGCATTACCTGTTCCAGAAAAACCTTGCGAGTTTGTTGGTAATACCCCAAAGGTTGCATATATGGTATTTCCAGGATTCATGGAATCACCTGACGGCAATAGAACACTATCAACGGGCACATTAGAGGACCTCTGTTTGGAAATAGTTAAAGATGACCCCATATTTGAATGCGTAGAACAGTATGTTAAATGTTTGCAGGCTAAAGAACCAGTAGCACGGCTACATAAAACAAAGCTTCATACTTACCTTGCGGGAAAGAATAGTTTTGTTGGCCTAAAGATTGGAGAGGCCGCAAAGGCAGGTGCTTGGGACTGGAATCATAGCAAACTGGCCCCTTTCCGACAGCTTATATTAAAAATGTAGCGTTGTTGCTGTCAATTACTACAAGGTATCGTCTCGGTTGATGCGCTGATGGTTGAATAAACGTAAAATCAGCATAAAGTTGCTAACTTCATTTATTAATGCCGCCTTACGTTGCCTATTGTCACAGGAAATGCTTTCGATGAATGATGAATTGATAAAGCTCAATGCGGATGCAAAGAAGCTTGAATCTGTTATAACTCATAATATCAGGCAGATTGCGGGGGAAGAATGAAAGGGTGGAAGGAAATTAGATTAGGCGATTTATTTTCCTTTTGCTATGGGAAAATGCCAGAATCAAATAATCTTGTTGATAACGATAAATTAGGTTTTCCTATTTATTCAGGATATAGGTTTGTAGGTTTTTATAATAAATATATGTACGATGAACCTAAGCTAATTGTAGTTGCACGTGGAGTCGGGGGAACTGGAGATGTAAAAATTGCACCGCCAAAAACATGGATAACTAATTTATCGATAATTTTTAATTCTAAATCTAATATAAGTGATATTAGATATCTACTATATTTTTTTAAAGGCTACAATCTTCGTTTTCTTGATACAGGTTCTGCCCAGTCTCAAATAACCTCAGGTGATTTACAAAGACTAAAAATCCCTCTTCCGCCTCTCCCAATCCAGAAAAAAATCGCCGCAATCCTTTCCGCCTATGGCGACCTGATTGAAAACAACAACCGCCGCATTGCCATTCTTGAAAAGATGGCTGAGGAGCTTTACCGCGAGTGGTTTGTCCGCCTGCGCTTTCCGGGGCATGAGAAGGTGAAGATAATTAAGGGGGTGCCTGATGGGTGGGCTTTAAAACCATTCAGCGAACTTGTTATAAAAAACCCTCCACTAAAAGCTGAAACAGGTTTGCTCAAACCTTACGTTGGTATGGACGCACTTTCGATGACATCCATGATTTTTATCTCCGACGAGCAGAGATTAGACAACAATGGCTCAAAATTTCAGAACGATGATGTTCTTTTCCCTCGTATCACTCCATGCCTTGAAAATGGCAAACGTGGTTTTGTAATGACATTAGAACAAAACGAAATTGGTATTGGTTCTACCGAGTTTATCGTGTTTAGAGAAAAGATGCTACCATCAGAGTTTATATATTTCTTAACATGCCAAGAAGAATTTAGAAAAAATGCTGAGATTAGCATGGTTGGGGCTTCTGGCAGGCAAAGAGTACAAGAAAATTGTTTTAGTTTTTTCCTGGTTAAGGCGCCGCCGAAAAAACTGTTATCAGCCTTTACTACTATTGTAAGGCCAATATTTGTTCAGATACGCAATATTTTCCTTCAAAACGGTAAACTAAGAATATCCCGAGACCGCCTGCTCTCTCGCCTCATGAGCGGTAAGATAGATGTCGAAAACCTGGACATTCAATTCCCCGCCTCAATGCGATGTGCTGAGCCTGTCGAAACACAAGCGGAGGCTGTTGATGCCTAACTTCATCTCAGAAGACCAAATAGAAAAAGCGGCAGTAAGCCTCCTTAAAGAAAAGTTCGGCTACCGCACCCTCAACTGCTTTACGCAGGAAGCGGATGATTTGAACGACCGCTCCAACCGTTCCAGCAAGCAGGAAGTCGTTTTCCTCAATATTCTGAGGACATACGCAATGAAACTGAACCGCAATATCCCTGAGCCGGTTATTGATGAGGCGTTGTCACGTCTTACTGCCCATAGATACGCCATGTCGCCGATCCTGGCAAACAAAGATATCTACAGGCTTATCAGAGACGGCATTCCTGTCCAATACGAAGGCAAGTCCGGCAAAACGGAGCATGGCACCGTCCGGGTCATTGATTTTGGCAATCCGAAGGAAAATGATTTTCTCGCCGTTACGCAGCTTTGGATAAAGGGTGATCGCTACCCCAGAAGGCCGGATATTCTTATTTACATCAATGGCCTGCCCCTGGTGTTTATCGAGCTTAAGAACTCAAATGTGAAGGTGCAAAACGCTTATGAAGATAATCTCGTAAATTACCGGCATGACATCCCATTGCTGTTTCAGTACAACGCATTCTGTGTGCTATCCAACGCCATTGAAACAAAGGTAGGCAGCTTTCTTTCGGGATGGGAATTCTTTTTTCACTGGTTCAGGCCTGATGATGAGACAGAAAAGATTAATAAAAAGGCAATTGAGCAGGAAGGGGCAAGCCTTGAACGGCTGCTGAAAGGCATTTTCGCAAAAGATAAGCTTCTCGATTACCTGGAAAACTTTATCCTCTACTACGAAGAAAACAAAAAGATCGTTGCCCAGAACCACCAGTTCATCGGGGTAAACAAGGCCATTGAATCCTTCAGACAGAGGAACGCTAAAAAGGGGAAGCTCGGCGTCTTTTGGCATACACAAGGCTCCGGCAAGAGTTTTTCGATGATATTCCTTTCAAGAAAGGTGTTTCATAAATTTACCGGGAATTATACCTTCGTTATTGTGACGGACAGGGAAGACCTTGACGGGCAGATTTACCGCAATTTCCTGAACACAGACACCGTGAACAAGAACGAGGCGGCTTGTCCTAGAGATTCAGAGGATATGCGCGCATTCCTTGGATGCAACAAGCGCATGGTCTTTACCCTTATCCAAAAATTCAGGTGGGATAAAGGCAAAGAATACCCGCTCTTGTCTGACCGTGATGACATCATTGTGATTGTAGATGAAGCACATAGGACGCAGTACAAGTCGCTTGCGGAGAATATGCGAAAAGGATTGCCCAATGCTCAGTATTTCGCCTTCACAGGCACACCCTTGCTTGGAAAAGAGAGAAAGACCAATGCATGGTTTGGTGATTATGTCAGTGAGTATAACTTTGCGCAATCAACGGATGATGGCGCAACCGTCCCGCTTTTCTACCAGAAGCGTGTCCCTGAGGTACTTATCCAGAATGAAAACCTGAGTGATGAGTTCTACCAGATACTGGAAGATGAAAATCTTGACGAAAGGGCGCAGGAAAAGCTCGAAAAAGAGTTTTCTACTGAAACAGAGGTCATCAAGCGTGACGACCGCCTTGAGACAATCGCAAAAGATATTGTTTACCATTTCCCGCGCCGTGGCTACCTTGGAAAAGGGATGGTTATTTCAGTAGACAAGTTCACCTCAGTTAAGATGTATGACAAGGTGCAGAAATACTGGAAAGAAGAAATGAAGCGGCTTGTCGGCAAAATCGGCAAGTCGAAGAGTGATATTCAGAAGCAGATATTACAAAAGACGCTTGATTATATGCGCTCTGTTGAGATGGCGGTTGTAATCAGTGAAGATGCAGGAGAGGAAGAACGTTTCGGCAAGCAGGGGCTTGATATCAAACCTCATAGAAAGAAAATCAATGCGATAGATGAAAACGGACACGACATCGAATACCGCTTCAAAGAGCCTGCGGACAAGTTTCAATTGGTTTTTGTTTGTGCCATGTGGCTGACAGGTTTTGACGCGCCGACAGTTTCAACCATGTATCTCGATAAACCGATGAAAGACCATACCCTGATGCAGGCCATCGCCCGCGCAAACAGGGTAAACTCGCATACCATTAACGGCGTTTCCAAGATGAATGGGGAGATCGTTGATTACTACAATGTGTTCCGCAATATGAAGAAGGCGCTGGCTGATTACGCGCTGGGTAAGGGAGAGGACGAAGAAGTGCTGGTTCAGGACAAATCACAGCTTTTTACTCTTTTGGATGACGCGCTGCTTCAGGGTTGTGACTACTGCAAGAAAATCGGGATTCATTTGCAGGACGCTCTGGACGATGGCGGCTCCTTCAGCACGGTTGGCGTTTTTAAGACATTTGCGGACAAGCTGCTTGAGAAGGACGCATACCGCAAGGAATTTTATGTATACGTAAACACCATCTCATCTCTTTATGAGGCTTGCAAGCCTGAAATTCTTGAAAGCAATTACCGCCCGATGATTGCTGTTTTTCAGTATCTGCGTGGCGTTGTTGATGGGATTGTCGGAGAGTCAAATATAGAGAAGGTTAAACTGAAGATATCCGAGTTATTAGACCAGAGCATTGTAACGGCGGAAGAAGACGGGTTTATCAATGACCCGGCGCTTGAATATCAGGTCAATGAAGGTAGAGTCCTTGATTTAAGCAAACTTGATTTTGATAAACTGAAGGCCGATTTCAAAGAAAAAGAATACAAGCATATCGAAATTGCAGACCTTCGCGGATTTATCGAAAAGAAGCTGGAAATTATGATGAAGGAAAACAGCACCAGGACAAATTTTGCCGAACGACTTCAGGAGATTATTAACAGGTACAACGCAGGCAGTATTACCACGGAAGACTACTTTGATGAACTGGTCAGGTTTGCCGAGGGTTTAAAAGAGGAAGATGAAAGACATATCAGGGAAGGCCTTTCCAAAGACGAGCTGGAACTCTACGACGTCCTAAAAAAGGAAAGGATGACAAAAGACGAAGCGGTTAAGGTGAAAAATGCAGCCAAACATCTTTTGCACAGGTTGATCGCAGAGCAGCCAAAGGTGCTTATTCAGGACTGGTTTAAAGATAGCCAGAGCCAGTTTCGGGTGAAAAAAGCGGTTGAAGAGGTGCTCGACAAAGACCTGCCGGAAACGTACGGCAAGGATTTGTTCAGGTTAAAATCGGAGAAGGTCTTTGAATTGGTGTATGAGTATGCCTCAAAGGGTTTAAAGTGGGCGGCATGAATGAAGAAGCCGCCTCTAAAATTATAAAGATTTTTCAACCTCTTAATGCATGATCAAAATTGGCACATCAGGTTTTTCCTTTCCGGATTGGGTAGGCACTATATATCCTGCCAACATTAAGAAAGGCGAGATGCTCCACTATTACGAACAGAAACTTTGCTTCAAGAAAGGACTAATTAATCATGGATTTTCAGTTGGACAGACCGCCTGAATATGTCGGGAAAGCAGATCAGTGCCTTCCGGATGTAATTCAAGACCTTAAACGTGTGCTTATTAAAGAATTGGATT